>CAIYWM010000090.1 GCA_903929895.1 uncultured Alphaproteobacteria bacterium | reverse complement strand
TGCGCCGGTCGTCCCCGACATCACGCATTATGGCTACAGCTGGTGGCTGGGCGACGGGGTGATGGCCGCGATCGGCCATGCCGGCCAGCGCATCGACATCTATCGCGCGGAGGATCTGTCGGTGGTGACGCTCGCCGCCCTGCCGCAGCCGCCTTTCGTTCCCGCGACCGATCACGATCGGCGCGCCGAGATCGTCACCTTCACGCAGGCCGTTAGGACGGCCTGCTCGACCTCCAACGAGTGAGCCAACGCATGTCGACGACGCCCGCCAAGAAGCTCGAAGTCTTCATCGAGCGTATCGTCATGGGCAGCCGCTGGCTTCAGGCGCCGCTCTACATTGGACTGGTCTTCGTGCTGGGCGTCGTGGTCGTGAAGTTTCCCTTCAAGATCTGGGAACTGATGCGCAAGGCGATCTCCGCCGAGGAGGCCGATCTCGTGCTCGCGGTGCTGTCGCTGGTCGACCTGATCATGGTGGCGAACCTCGTGGTGATGGTGATCATCTCCGGCTACGAAAACTTCGTGAGCCACATCGACGTCGACGAGACGCGCGACAGGCTCGCCTGGTTCGGCAAGCTCGACGCGGGGTCGCTCAAGATCAAGCTGGCCAGCTCGATCGTGGCGATCTCCTCGATCCACCTGCTGCAGCGCTTCCTCGAGGCCGGCGACTACGACAACAGCAAGCTCTATGCGCTGGTCGTCATGCACATGGCCTTCGTGGTATCGGCATTGATGCTGACCTACATCGACAAGATCGGCTCGGACAAAAAAGCGGCTGGTGGCCATTGAGCACCGGCGGCAAGGCGGCACTCGCCATCTGGGTCGACATCGATCCGGCCGACGAGGCGTTCTTCGAGCATTGGCACAGCCGCGAACATCTGCAGGAGCGGGTCTCCTGTCCCGGCTGGCTGCGCGGCAGCCGCTTCAAGGGTCTGACCCGCCCGGGCCGCTACCTGTTGTTCTACGATGCTGACAAAGCCGCCGCCTTCGAGAGCGAGACCTACTACGCCCGCCTGCGTGCGCCGAGCGAGATGAGCCGGGCTCTATTCCCCAAGTTCCGCAACACGTCGCGCACCGTCTGCGCGGTCGAGCAGCGCTGGGGCGAGGGGATCGGCGCGGCCGTTCTGACCTTGCGCATGAAGGGCAGCAACGTCGCGCCTTTCGACAAGCTCGCCTCGCCCGAAACGGCGCGTGTCGACCTGCTCTCCGGCCGCGCCAATGTCGGCCAGGCGCAGACGGCCGAAAAGGAACTGCGCGGCGCACCCGATCAGCAGATCGAACGCGCGCTGGTCGCCTTCTTCTGGTCGGTCGAAGCCGCCCAGGCCGCGCGTGCCCGCCACGCGCCCGAGGGCGAGGTCTTCGCCCTCCGGCACACCGTGTCGAAGGGCGACCTCGTCTGACTCATTGTTCTCCTCCCCCGTTGATAGGGGAGGAAATGATGTTCGCTCTTCAGCGAGTTTAGTTGATCAGCCCGTAGAACTTGCCGGCGTTGGTGCAGGTGATCATCTTCACCTGCTCGGCCGGCACTTCGGCGAACTGCTCCTTGATGTACTTGTCGGAGTGCGGCCACACGCCGTCGCCGTGCGGGTAGTCTGAGCCCCACATCAGGCTCTCCGCGCCCATGTCGTCGATCAGCTTGGCGCCGATGCGGTCGAACTGGAACGTCGCCTTGCACTGGCGGCGCCAGTAGTCCGACGGCTTCATCTTCATGCCGAGATCGGTGAAGCGGTCCTCCCACTCGAAGTCCATGCGGTCGAGCGCGTAGGGGATCCAGCCGCAGCCCGATTCGCCGAAGGCGATGCGGACGTTGGGGAAGCGCTCCAGCACGTTGGCGCCCATGATCGCGGCCAGGATGTTCACCAGGTTCATCTGGAATCCAGAGACCACGGTGAAGAACACCGAGCGGCCGACCCGGCCGGGATACTTCTCGATGGTGCCGGGCGGGACGTTGGGGAAGGTGTGGAAGTGCAGCGGCAACTGCACGTCGTTGACCGCCTTCCACAGCGGATCCCACATCGGGTGCCACATCGGCTCCATGTCCCAGGAGCAGGAGAGCTCGAGGCCCTTGATGCCCATCTTGGCGACCCGGTAGATCTCATGGACGGCGGCATCGATGTCGCCGTAAGGCAGGCAGGCCAGGCCGATGTGCCGGTCGGGATAATGGCTGCAGAAATCCTTTAGCCAGTCGTTGTAGATGCGCAGCATCTCGTTGCCGGCCTCGCGGTCGTTGAGACGGCTGGCGGCGCCCAGGATGCCGTAGATCACTTCGGCATCGACGCCATCGCGATCGAGGTCCTTGATGCGCAGGTGCGGATCGGAGATGCGCCGGATGTCTTTTGCGCCGTCGGCATAGAGACCGGTCTCGGCCATGATGTCGACGCGCCCGTGCTTGCCGGGCACGAACTTCGAGCCGGACGGGCCGACGCCGTTCTTGAAGCCGAAAGAGGCGCCGTTCTTGGCCACCCACTTCGGCCCGTCGTCGGTGTCGGTGACGTAGGGCATGCGGTCCTTGAGGTCGCGCGGCGCCATCGACGTGAACAGGTCCGGCGGCATCCACGGCAGATCGAGGTGGCTATCGGCCGAAATGCGCTTGTATTGCATGGCGTTGGCTCCCTTGAATTTTCTACCGGAATTATGCGCCGTCTGACGGGCGGAGCAATGCCCCTACTGTTTCGCGGGTCGGCTTGTGTGCTAGGCATCGCACGATGACTGACACGACTCCTTCCCGTCTCGACGGCGACTTCGACTACATCATCGTGGGCGCCGGCTCGGCCGGATGCGTGCTCGCCAACCGTCTCTCGGCGGATCCGAAGAACCGCGTGCTGGTGCTCGAGGCAGGCGGTCGCGACAACTGGATCTGGTTCCACATTCCGGCCGGTTACCTCTTCGCGATCGGCAATCCGCGCGCCGACTGGATGTTCCAGACCGAGAAGGAGCCCGGGCTCAACGGCCGCGCGCTGAACTATCCGCGCGGCAAGGTGGTGGGCGGCTGCTCGGCCATCAACGGCATGATCTCGATGCGCGGCCAGTCGCAGGATTACGATCACTGGCGGCAACTCGGCCTCACCGGCTGGGGCTGGGACGATGTTGCGCCGGTCTTCCGCAAGCTCGACAACCACTTTCTCGGCGACACCGAACATCACGGCGCGAGCGGCGAATGGCGTGTCGAGGAATCGCGGGTGCGCTGGGAAGTGCTTGATGCGGTGATCAAGGCCGCCAACGAGATGGGTGTCCCGGAGACCGCGGACTTCAACACCGGCGACAATACCGGCGTCGGCTATTTCCACGTGAACCAGAAGCGCGGAATCCGCATGTCGGCGGCCCGCGCCTTCCTGAAGCCGGTGCTCAAGCGGCCGAACCTCAGACTGGAGACCGGAGTGCTGGTCGAGAAGCTGTCGTTCGAGGGCAGGCGCTGCACCGGTGTGCTCTATCGTCAGGATGGCCGCCTCGTCGAGGCGCGGGCGAAGGGTGAGGTCATCCTGGCCGCCGGTGCGGTCGGGTCGCCGCAGATCCTGCAGCTTTCGGGCATCGGCGCCCCCGACTGGCTGGGCGAGGTCGGCATTCCGATGCTGCACGCGCGCGAGGGCGTCGGACGGAACCTGCAGGACCATCTGCAGCAGCGCGCTATCTATAAGGTCAACGGCGTGAAGACGCTGAACCAGAGCTACCACTCGCTGGTCGGCCGGGCGCTGATGGGCATGCAATATGCATTGCTGCAGAAGGGGCCGCTCACCATGTCGCCCTCGCAGCTCGGCATCTTCACGCGCTCCTCGCCGGATCAGGAAAGGTCGAACATAGAATTCCATGTGCAGCCTTTGTCGCTCGACAAGTTCGGCGAGCCGCTGCATCGCTTCCCGGCGATCACGGTGAGCGCCTGCAACCTGCGCCCGACGTCGCGCGGCACGATCAGGCTGCGCTCGGCCGATCCGTCGGCCAAGCCCATCATCGCGCCCAATTATCTCGCGACCTACGAGGACCGCACCGTGGCGGCCGACGCGATCCGCGTGACGCGGCGCCTGATGCGTCAGCCGGCGATGCAGCCCTACCATCCCGAGGAATACCTGCCGGGCCCGACCGTCGGAGACGACGATGCCTCGCTGGCCAAGGCCGCCGGCGACATCGGCACGACGATCTTCCATCCGGTGGGCACCGCGAAGATGGGTCTGCCCTCGGATCCGCATGCCGTGGTCGACGAGCGGCTGAGGGTCATCGGCCTGCAGGGGCTGCGCGTCGTCGACGCCTCGGTCATGCCGACCATCACCTCGGGCAACACGAACACCCCCACGATCATGATCGCCGACAAGGCGGCTGGAATGGTCCTCGCGGACAACCGGTAAGGAGGCACAAATGCACAGAAGAATGCTGGGAATGATTGCGGCGCTCGGCCTGTCGATGCCGGCCGTTTCGATGGCGCAGCAGCCGACGACGCTGCGGGTCGTGGCGCATTCGGATCTGAAGATCCTCGATCCGATCTGGACGACGGCGTTCATCGTCCGAAACCACGGCTACATGATCTACGACACGCTGTTCGCGCTCGACGGCGAGCTCAAGATCAAGCCGCAGATGGTCGATACCTGGAAGATGAGCGACGACAAGCTCACCTGGACCTTCACCCTGCGTGACGGGCTCGAGTTCCACGACGGCCAGCCGGTTACGACCGAGGACGTGATCGCCTCGCTGAAGCGCTGGGC
>CAIYWM010000089.1 GCA_903929895.1 uncultured Alphaproteobacteria bacterium | reverse complement strand
TCGGCCGCGGCCTCGCGAAATGCATCGAGCAGCTCCCAGCGAATGCGCTGGCGCTCCACCCGCCACTCACCCCCGTGGCCATGCAGCGCGTCAGCATCCCCGGCGTCGCGCCCGTGATAGTGCTCATGCTTCAGGAACCAGGGCAGCACTTCGTCCCATGACCAGCCCGGGTTGCCCATCGCCGCCCATTCGTCATAGTCACGCCGCTGCCCGCGCATGTAGATCATGCCGTTGATCGACGAGCAGCCGCCCCAGACCTTGCCGCGCGGGTACTTGATCGCCCGCCCGTTCAGGCCGGGTTCCGGCTCGGTGGAGAACAGCCAGTCGGTGCGCGGATTGCCGATGCAGTACAGGTAGCCCACCGGAATCCGGATCCAGACGTAATCATCCTTCCCGCCGGCCTCCAGCAGCAGCACCCGCACCGACGGGTCGGCCGAGAGCCGATTGGCCAGCAGGCAACCGGCGGTGCCGGCCCCCACGATCACGTAGTCGAACGCGTCCATCGCCGCTCCGGGCAGGCTGCGCGCGGGCCTCAGAGCCCCGCGAGGCAGATGTATTTGATCTCGAGATACTCGTCGATGCCGTATTTCGAGCCCTCGCGCCCAAGGCCCGATTGCTTGACCCCGCCGAAGGGCGCGACCTCGGTCGACAGGACGCCGCTGTTGACGCAGACCATGCCGGACTCCAGTGCCTCGGCCACGCGGAAGATCCGACCGACATCGCGCGCATAGAAGTAGGCGGCCAGCCCGAACTCGGTCGCGTTGGCCATCGCCACCGCTTCCTCATCGGTCCCGAAGCGGAACAGCGGCGCCACCGGGCCGAAAGTCTCCTCGCGCGCGATGCGCATCTGCGCGGTGACGTCGGTCAGGATGGTCGGCTCGAAGAACAGGCCGCCGAGCGCGTGCCGGCGTCCGCCGGCCGCCAGCTTCGCTCCATGCGCCAGCGCGTCTGCGATGTGCGCCTCGACCTTCTCGATCGCAGCCGGCTCGATCAGCGGGCCGATCGTCACGCCCGGCTCGGTGCCGGCGCCGACCTTGAACTGAGCCACCTTGGCCGCGAGCTTCGCGGCGAACGCGTCGTAAACGCCGTCCTGGACGTAGATGCGATTCGCGCAGACGCAGGTCTGACCGGCGTTGCGGTACTTGGAGGCGATCGCGCCATCGACTGCGGCGTCCAGGTCCGCGTCGTCGAAGACGATGAAGGGGGCGTTGCCGCCGAGCTCCAGCGACAGTTTCTTGACGGTGTCGGCCGACTGGCGCAGCAGGATCCGACCGACCTCGGTGGAACCCGTGAACGAGACCTTGCGCACCACCGGGCTCGTGCACATCGCCAGGCCGATTTCGGGGGCCTTGTCCGCATCCCCGACCACCAGGTTGAACACCCCGGGCGGGAAGCCGGCCTCTTCGGCGAGCGCGGCCAGCGCCAGCGCAGACAAGGGCGTGGCCTCGGCCGGTTTGGCGACCACGGTGCAGCCGGCGGCCAGCGCGGGGGCGCACTTGCGGGTGATCATCGCGATCGGAAAGTTCCAGGGGGTGATCGCGGCACACACACCGATCGGCTGCTTCATCACCAGCACGCGGCGATCCG
>CAIYWM010000088.1 GCA_903929895.1 uncultured Alphaproteobacteria bacterium | reverse complement strand
TACTGGGCGGGCAAGAATCCGGAGTTCACCGAGAAGTTCGGCGAGGAAGCATGGCGGAAGGTGTCCCGCCAGCGCAGCCGCATTGAGATTGTCGGGCTGGAGTACCTGAGGGCGCGCGCCGCAGGGGCTGCTGCGCTCGGGAAGATAAAGGGGAGCAGCGTCTCGGGGCACCCGTCGCTCGCTCGCTGAATTTAGAGCACAAAATGTAGTCTCGAATTCCGAAAAACGGGCAAACGCACTATATGTAGTAGGCGGGCGACCGAGAAGGCCGACGTCTCCAATGCTCGTTTAGAGGTTGAGAAGAACGGTGCTTCACGCGGCGGTGGACGGGGTGGGCGAAAGGCCCGCATGAGGCCGAGGCAGTCGCAAAAAAATAGCCGGAGGGGTTACCTCCGGCCAATTCATCAACCTAGTCCTCGAACGGTTTCGCAGCCAAAGCCGAGGACGCAACACAAGATAAAGCATGCCGATCCTGACTGATACCCCATATGCAGACGCTGGCGCGTCGCCCGTCAAGTCTTCGGTGAAGCCCCAGCCGGTCCTGTTGCTCGGGCACAACCGGGTCTTCGTCGCCGCGAAGACATACCACCTGCTGAACGGCAGGGTGACGCAGCGCGCGTTCCACTTCCCCGACAGCTATGACATCGTCCGCACGGCTTGCCCTCGGAGCTTCGAGGAGATGGTCGCGATGCTGCGCGGCCTTATGCTGACGCCGAGCGTCCACTTCACCTTCGGTCGGGTCCGCGCTGCGGCCAACCTGAACGCAGTCCGCCGGAAGCAGGTCGGCGGCGACAACGGCGGCGACATCGAGGATGCACCCGTGAGTGTGCTGCCCGTCGACACCGAGGCGATCCTCATTGAGGCTGGCGTCGACCCGAAGGAAGACCCGCAGGGAGCGGCGGAACTCGCCTACAGCATCCTTACCGACGCGGTGCCGGAGCTGAGCGGTGCCCCGTGCGCCGTCACCTTTTCTAATTCCGCCGGGTTCGGCAGGTTTGACGTCGAGGGCGGCAAGCCGAAGATCATCAACACCATCCGCGCACACCTCTGGTTCTACCTCGACGAGCCCGCGTACCCGAGCCAGATCAAATCCCGGTTCGAGCGCGCGAACGCCAAGGCCCGCGAGCTGCATGGCGAACGCCTGAACAACGACCTGATCGACACCTCGATCTACGCGCCCGCGAAGCTGGTCTTCACCGCCGACCCGGTGCTGGGTCAGGGCGTCCGTGATCCGATCCCCTCGGGCGAGCGTCTGCAGGTCATCAAGGGTGATGCGGACTGGGTTGCCCTCGACCTCGCTTACGTTGATGCCGCCGGGGATGGGGAGCGCCGGAGCAGCTCACAGCCGTTCACGCCGAACCCCGAGCTGCTTCGTGACGAAGACGCAGCCACCGCCGCACTTCTTCGGATCGCGTCGAAGATGGCGAACCCCGACGTTGAATGGTCGAGCTACGCGCGCGTGCAGGGTCTCCTGCGGAATTTCGCCGCCGTCTACAACATCCGCCAGTCAGCACTGCGCGAGGCGATCCACATTTGGGCGTCGAAGTCGGACAAGTACGACCTCAACCAGACTGAAAACCTGCTGACGAGCTGGGGGCGCAACCAGATGAACCGCGTCAGCCTCGGCGAGCTGCACGCGTTGGTCCGCTGGTCGGAGACAGACGACGCGATCTACTCCACCGTGCTGGCAGACTACC
>CAIYWM010000087.1 GCA_903929895.1 uncultured Alphaproteobacteria bacterium | reverse complement strand
TGAACGGCGCGTGAATGTATTCGTAGGCCTGGACGCTGGTGAAGATCAGGCCGAGGAGGACGGTGCAGAGCAGGCCGCGGACGGCATCCTTCTGGTTGCCCTCGATAATCGCGTGATGCGCCCAGGTCGCGGTGGTGCCCGACAGCAGCAGGATCAGCGTATTCATCAGCGGCAGGTCGAACGGCGCGATGATGCTGATGCCCTTGGGCGGCCAGATGCCGCCGGTCGCTTCGGCACGGACCGGCATGTTGGCAGCGCCCGGATAGAGGGCCGCGTCGAAGAAGGCCCAGAAGAAGGCCGCGAAAAACAGCACTTCCGAGGCGATGAACAGGATCATGCCGTAGCGCAGGCCGAGCTGGACCACGGCGGTGTGATAGATGCGCGACTCGGCGATGACGTCGGACCACCACCAGTACATGACGCCCAGCACCAGCAGCAGGCCGGGTGCAAGCCCCCACCAGTGCACGGACTTCATGACGTTGCCGACGCCCTGGCCCAGCATGTCCGGGTGCAGCGCGAAGCCGAAGCCCAGCGCCAGCACCAGGGCCGCGAACGAGCCCAGCGCCGGCCACGGGCTGGGGTCGACCAGATGATAGGGATGCTTCGGAGTACCGCCGGCCATGTTCATCCACCCTTTCCGATATCGCTGCCGGGCAATCCACCCAGCAAGGTCCTGGCCCGTTCCGTCTTCGCCTCGAAGAATGTGTAGGAGAGCGTGATGGTCCGGATGTTGTCGTAGCGCCGATCCTTGTCCAACTCGGGATCGACGAAGAAGATCACGGGCATGTCCACGGACTGGCCGGGGAGCAGCAACTGCTCCGTGAAGCAGAAGCATTGAATCTTGTTGAACCACCCGCCGGCCGTTTCAGGGGTGACGTTGTAGGTCGACGTCCCGACGGCCGGGCGCTGCGAAAGGTTGGTCACGCGGTAGTGGGCGAGACACTCCTCACCCAGCCGGACCGTAACCTCCCGCTGCAGCGGCTGGAAACGCCACGGCAGGGACGTGTCGACGTTGGAATCGAAGCGCACCTTGACCGTGCGGTCGAGGATCGGCCGGTCTCCGTTCTGCGCCACGACCGGCGTGCCGCCGAACCCCGTGGTGCGGCAGAACAGGTCGTAGAGCGGCGCCGAAGCGTAGGCGAACCCGCCCATGCCGGCCGTCATGAGGAAAAGGCGTCGCGCCAGCCGCTTGTTCCTGGCGGCGGTGTCGGGAGTGTCGTCCGTCATCCGTAGCCTCCCATGCGCACGATCGTCAGGGCAAAGAACAGGATCACGAGCACAACCAGGAAACCCGCGATGAACAGGTTCTTGCCGCGCTGGCGGCGGTGCATGTCGGTATCGCCCGGTCGACGGTCCTGTGCCATGGCCGCGCTCATCCCGCGATCCGGCTCGTGACGAGATCGACCGGCAGGGCCGCGAACACGGCGGCCAGATAGATCAGCGAATAGCGGAACATCCTGCGGGCGGCGCCAAAGGCGGTTTCGTCGTCGGCGGTCCGCCAGACGGCGATCGCATGCCCGATGAAGCCCAGGCTGAGCGCCAGGGCAACCGCGCCATAGACCCAGCCGACCGCGCCCAGCAGCGTCGGCGCTAGGGCGACCGGCAGGAGCAACAGCGTGTAGATCACCATCTGCCGCTTGGTTTCGCGCGGCCCCGCCACCACCGGCAGCATCGGCACACCGGCGCGGCGATAATCCTCGCTGCGGTACAGCGCGAGCGCCCAGAAATGCGGTGGGGTCCAGAGGAAGACCAGCAGGAAGAGCGCGATCCCGACGGCGGACACGTCGCCGGTCGCGGCGGCCCAGCCGATCATCGGCGGGAAGGCGCCCGCTGCACCGCCGATCACGATGTTCTGCGGCGTCCGGCGCTTCAGCCAGATCGTGTAGACGAAGACGTAGAACAGGATCGCAGCCGTCAGCAGCGCGGCCGCGACCAGGTTCGTCGATACCGCCATCAGCAGGACCGAGAACATCGACAGCAGCACGCCGAGGCCCAGCGCGTCGTCCGGCGCAACGCGACCGGCCGGCAGCGGGCGGTTGCGCGTGCGGGCCATCAGCGCGTCGAGGTCGCGCTCGTACCACATGTTGATGGCACCGGCCGCGCCCGAGCCCAGGGCGATCGCCAGAACCGCCAGCGCTGCCTTGAACGGGTGGAGATGCACCGGTGCGATCAGCACGCCGATCCAGCCGGTGAAGACCACGAGCGACATCACGCGCGGCTTCAGCAGGTCGATGTAGTCGCGCACGCGCGCAGGCGTCGCGGCCCCCTCGATGCTTCCCGTGAATGTGTGCGCTGTGTCGCTCATGGGCCTTTCAAGGCGAAGGCGCCTTCTTGGGGCGCCTTCGCTCCGTTCCTAGTGGTGTGCCGTCGGCGAGATGTGCGGCAGGTCCTCGAACGTGTGGAACGGCGGCGGCGAAGACACCGTCCATTCCAGCGTCGTGGCGCCCTCGCCCCAGTAGTTCGCACCGACCTTGCGGCCATACATCAGCGTGCCGAAGACCACGAAGACGAGCCAGAACAGGGTCGCGCCGAACGACAGGAACGCGCCGATCGAGGACAGGTAGTTCCAGTGCGACATGGCGTCCGGATAGTCGACGTAGTGGCGCGGCATGCCGGCCAGTCCCGAGAAATGCATCGGGAAGAAGGTCAGGTTCACGGCGACGAAGGTGACCCAGAAGTGGATCTGCGCCGCCCACTCCGGATACTGCCGGCCCGACATCTTGCCGATCCAGTAGTAGAAGCCGGCGAACATGCCGAACACCGCACCGAGCGACAGCACGTAGTGGAAGTGCGCAATCACGTAGTAGGTGTTGTGAAGCGAGTAGTCGACGCCGGCATTGGCCAGGACAACGCCGGTCACGCCGCCGACGGTGAACAGGAAGATGAAGCCGATCGCCCACAGCATCGGGATCGTGAGCCGGATCGAGCCGCCCCACATCGTGGCGATCCACGAGAAGATCTTCACGCCCGTCGGCACCGCGATCACCATGGTAGCGGCCACGAAGTAGGCGCGCGTGTCGACGTCCAGGCCGACCGTGTACATGTGGTGCGCCCACACGACGAAGCCGACGACGCCGATCGCCACCATCGCATAGGCCATGCCGAGGTAGCCGAAGATCGGCTTCTTGGCGAAGGTCGAGATGATGTGGCTGATGATGCCGAAGGCCGGCAGGATCATGATGTAGACTTCGGGGTGACCGAAGAACCAGAACAGGTTCAGGAACAGCGTCGGATCGCCGCCACCCTCGGCCTTGAAGAACGAGGTGCCGAAGTTGCGGTCGGTCAGCAGCATCGTGATG
>CAIYWM010000086.1 GCA_903929895.1 uncultured Alphaproteobacteria bacterium | reverse complement strand
CTTCACTCGAATCAGAACAGACTTTCCAACAATGCCCTCACCCTGAGGAGCGAACGCAGTGAGCGTCTCGAAGGGTGGGCACGAGCACCACGTCCTTTGCCCATCCTTCGAGACGCACACCTACGGCGTGCTCCTCAGGATGAGGTGGTGTGTGTAGGCAAGGTTGAAGCGAAAGATTCTAGAGCTGTCCCAATGACCAAGCCACATCGCCCTCCCCATTCAAGTGGGGAGGTGTCGTCGTCTTACGACGACGGAGGGGTCACGAGGTGGTCGTTCGTCCTTCGGCGCTCTCGGACATTGCACGCAATGTCCTGTCGCTCAGGGGGCTGAGCTTCGCTCAGCCCTCAAGCCGCCTTCTTCGCGTCCTTCTTGCCCTTGGCCGAGACGACGCGGCGCTTCAGCACCTTCATCTCGGGCGAGAGCTTGCTGTCGTTCGTGTCGAGCAGGTAGGCGTCGATGCCGCCATTGTGCTCGATCGTCTTGATGCCGCGGGGGGTGAGGCGCAGGCGCACCGCATGGCCCAGCGCATCGGACAACACCGAAGCGACCTGGAGGTTCGACATGAACCGGCGCTTCGACTTGTTGTTGGCGTGGCTCACATTGTTGCCGTACTGGACGGACTTGCCCGAGAGGGCGCAACGACGAGGCATGGCGATATCCGCTAAAAAAACGATCCCGCCGGAGGGCGGGAAGGCCGGCTTTTTACGGGCCCAAACGGTGCCCGTCAAGCGAACCAGTCCACCACTCTTTCGCTGATATCCTCGACCTGGTCCTCGGGGATCACCCGCCCCCGGGCCGAGATTCCCGCCTCGTGCACGGTGTTCGGGTCCCCGGAGACCAGGGGATGCCACCAATAGAGGTCCTGCTTCAGGTGGACCAGCCGATATCCACAAGTCCTGGGGAGCCAATCCATCTTGGCCACCACCTTTGGAGTCAGCTGAATGCACTCGGGCACGATCTTCTTGCGGTTCTTGTAATCCTTGCAGAGCGCCGTCTTGGGATCCAGCAGCCGACAGCAGGTATCGGTCTGGGCAAGCTCGCCCGTGCCCTCGTATTCCAGCTTGTTGACGCAGCACATGCCACACCCGTCGCAGAGCGATTCCCACTCCTGCTGGGTCATCTCGGCGAGGGTCTTGCGCTTCCAGAAGGGCTCCTTCTGGGCCTCGGCGGCGCGGCGCGCGCGCTTCAGGAAAGACTTAGCGGCCATGGAAGGCTTGTAGCATGGACCGGGCCGCCGCAGCGGGCGTCAGCCGCCCGGCCTCGACTTCGCGCTCCAGGCCGCCGACCAGCCGTCGCACGTCGGGGTGCGCCTTCAGCTCCGCCAGCAGGGTCTCTCCGACCTCGTTCCACATCCAGGCGCGCGCCTGCTCGGCGCGGCGCTTCTGGATCCCCTTCTCGCCCACCGCCTGGTTGAAGCGCTCGACGACGTCCCAGATCTCGAGGACGCCGTCGCCCGTCTGGGCCGAGCTGGTGGTGACCTCGGGCGTCCAGCCGGGGGTCGGCGAGCGCAGCATACGACGCGCATGCTGGTAGTCGGCGGCCGAGCGCCGGGCGGTCGCCTTCAGGTCGCCGTCGGCCTTGTTGACCACGATCAGGTCGGCGAGCTCGATCACGCCGCGCTTGATGCCCTGGAGGTCGTCACCGCCAGCCGGCAGCAGCAGCACGATGAACATGTCGACCATGTCGGAGACCGCGGTCTCGGACTGGCCGACGCCCACCGTCTCGACGATCACGGTGTCGAACCCGGCGGCTTCCACCAGCAGCATGGTCTCGCGCGTGCGGCGGGCGACACCGCCCAGGGTGATTCCGGCCGGCGACGGGCGGATGAAGGCCTCCCGGCGCCGCGACAGCTCTTCCATGCGCGTCTTGTCACCGAGGATCGAGCCGCCGCCGCGCTTGGACGAGGGATCGATCGCCAGCACGGCGAGCGACCGGCCGCGCTCCAGCAGCGACAGGCCGAAACGCTCGATCAGGGTGGACTTGCCGACGCCGGGCACGCCGGTGATGCCGAGCCGCACCGACTTGCCGGTATGCGGCAGCACCTCGGCCAGCAGCGCATCGGCGCGCGCACGGTGGTCGCTGCGGGTCGATTCGATCAGGGTGATGGCCTGCGCCAGCGCCCGCCGCTCCCCCTTCAGCAGGGGCTCGAGAAGCGGATCGGCCGGCACGCCGGAAATCGCTGCGGACGCACTCATCGGCGGCCAGACTTATCAGCCGCGACGGCGCATTGCCAGCAAGGTGCCGACCGTGGCGATCGCGTAGAAAAAGCCCAGCGTCCAGCCGAGGCCGGGTTCGCCCACCGCATCCATCGCCGCCCCCGTGAGCGGCCGGCCGACCAGCCCGCCCACGACGTAGATCAGGCTGAAGGCGGTGTTGGCGCGGGCGATGTCGCCGCCGTTGAAGCGCTGGCCGAGCAGCGCCAGGCCCACCGGATAGATCGCGAACGAGATGCCGCCCCACAGCATGATGACGCCCACGATGGCGAGCGACTGGGCCGGCACGAAGGTGAGGCCGATCACCAGCGCTGCGCTGATCAGCGTGCAGCCCGCCAGGACGCCGCGCCGGTCGACATGGTCGGCCAGCCAGCCGATCGGCCATTGCAGGGCCACGTTGCCGACCACGAAGGCCGAGAGCCACAGCGCGCCGGTCTCCGGCGCCACGCCGGCGCTGACCGCATAGATCGGCAGGAAGCTGAAGGCGACCTGTTCGCCCAGGCCGCCCGCAAAGGCCGCGAGCATGGCGAGCGGCGCCGCCACGAAGATGGCGCCGTAGCCGCTTTCGGCGTGATGCCGGATCGCCGGCGCCCGGTACCTGTAGGGCAGCAGCGGCAGGGCGACCAGCAGGGCGAGCCCGGCGCAGGTCAGGAACGGCACCGGCCCGTAGACGCCGACGACCTGCAGCACCAAGGGGCCCAGCGCCATGCCGCCCGCGAACATCGCGGCATAGATCGCCATGACCCGGCCGCGCCGCTTCTCCTCGACGACGAGATTCATCCAGATCTCGCTCACCACCCACGGCACGCCGCCGACCGCGCCGTGCAGGAAGGTGAGCGCGAACCACGCGACCGGATTCGTGACCAGCGTATAGCCGACCGCACACAGGGAACCG
>CAIYWM010000085.1 GCA_903929895.1 uncultured Alphaproteobacteria bacterium | reverse complement strand
TGGCGCCGTCCCACCACACTCCGCCCCCGCTCGCGATCGCGGCGGAGTAGCGAAGACTGAAACCAACGGAGCGCGCCACTCCCGTGGCCCGCTCCGTTAAGAAATCCGGCCCTCGGCCGTGTGGATGTCGGTCGTCCGCGCCGCGCTGGTCGCGACGATGATCTCGATACCGCGCACGATGTCGTCGACGGCCATCGACGGCGCGCCGCCCAGCCGCGCGGCCTGCTCGGGCACGTAGGGAATGTGCAGGAAGCCGCCGCGCATCCTCACCGGATGACTCACGATGATGTCCATCAGCGAATAGAGGATGTGGTTGCAGACGAAGGTGCCGGCGGTGTTCGACACGGCGGCCGGCAGGCCCGCCTTCCGCATCTCCGCGACGCAGGCCTTGATCGGCAGGGTCGCGAAATAGGCCGCGGGGCCCTCAGCCAGCACGGGCACGTCGATCGGCTGATTTCGGTCGTTATCCGGAATGCGCGCGTCCTGGACGTTGATGCCGATCCGCTCGAGGCAGAGTTCGGTGCGGCCGCCGGCCTGGCCGACGCACAGCACGATGTCGGGCTTCGCCTTGTCGATCGCCTCGCGGAGCACAGTCGCGGACTTCGCATAGGACGTCGGAAGCACCGCGGTCACCACGGTCACCTTCCCGATCTTCTTCTTCAGCCGGCTCACTGCGAGCGACGACGGATTGACCGCGTCGCCGCCGAACGGGTCGAAGCCCGTGACCAGAGCTTTCATTCTGTACTCACCTCAAACGAAAGGGCGCCCGGTAAGGGGCGCCCCGACGTTAGTCCCTGAAAGCGGGGACGGCTACTTGTTGGCCTTGTCGACCGCGCGGCGGGCCATGACGCCGACCAGGTGGGCGCGATACTCGGCGCTGCCGTGGATGTCGCTGTTCAGGCCGTCGGCCGGAACCTTGATGTCCTTGATGGCGTCCGACGAGAAGTTCTTGGACAGCGCCTCTTCCATCGCCTTCACCCGGAAGACGCTGGGGCCAGCGCCGGTCACCGCGACCCGCACGCCCGCGGCCGTCTTGGCGACGAACACGCCGACCATCGCGTAGCGCGAGGCCGGGTTCGGGAACTTCATGTAGGCGGCCTTGTCGGCCTTCGGGAAGCTGATCGCGGTGATGATCTCGCCCTCGGCCAGCGCCGTCTCGAACAGGCCCTTGAAGAAGGCGTCGGCCGCATGCTTGCCGGTGTTGGTGATCACCGTGGCGTTCAGCGCCACGACGGCCGCCGGATAGTCGGCCGCCGGATCGTTGTTGGCGACCGAGCCGCCCATCGTGCCCCGATTGCGGACCTGCGGATCGCCGATATGGCCGGCCAGGTCGGCCAGCGCCGGAATGACCTTCTTCACGTCGGCCGAGGTCGCGACGTCGCCATGCTTGGTCATGCCGCCGATCACGAGGGCGTCGCCCTCGACCTTGATGCCGGCCAGTTCCTTCAGGCCGCCGAGATCGACGACGTCGCTCGGCCGCGCCAGGCGCTGCTTCAGCGTCGGAATCAGCGTCATGCCGCCCGACATCGGACGGGCTTCTTCATTGCCCTTGAGCAGGGCGATCGCGTCGGCAACCGACTTCGGACGATGATAGGCAAAATCGTACATCTGGATTTCCTCCGTTTACTCGGCCGCCGCGTGCTGGGCGCCCTGGATCGACTGCCACACGTTGAGCGGGGTGGCCGGCATTTCGACATGCTTGACGCCGATCGGCGCCAGCGCGTTGTGAACCGCATTCATCACGGCCGCGGGCGCCGCGATGGCCCCCGCCTCGCCGCAGCCCTTCACGCCCAGCGGATTGTGCGGGCACGGGGTGACCTTGTAGCCGAGCTTGAACGACGGGAAGTTGTCGGCGCGCGGCATGGTGTAGTCCATGAACGAACCGCTCAGCAGCTGGCCCGTCTCCTTGTCGTAGACCGCGCCCTCGAACAGCGCCTGGCCGACACCCTGGACGATGCCGCCATGGACCTGGCCCTCGACGATCATCGGATTGATGATGTTGCCGAAATCGTCGACCGCGGTATGGGCGATGACCTCGACGATGCCGGTCTCCGGATCGATCTCGACCTCGCAGATCTGCGTGCCCGAGGGATAGACGAAGTTCGCCGGATCGTAGAAGGCGTTCTCGTCCATGCCCGGCTCGATCTCGGCCAGCGGATAGTTGTGCGGCACGTAGGCGGCGAACACCGCCTGGGCCAGCGGCACGGCCTTGTCCGTGCCCGCCACCTTGAAGGTGCCGTCCTCGAACACGACGTCGGCCACGTCGGCTTCCATCAGATGGGCCGCGATCTTCTTGCCCTTGGCGATGATCTTGTCGGTCGCCTTCATGATAGCCGAGCCGCCGACGGCCAGCGAACGGCTGCCGTAGGTGCCCATGCCGAAGGTGGTCGTCGAGGTATCGCCATGGACCACCTCGATCTGGTCCATCGGCACGCCCAGCCGGTCGTGAACGAGCTGCGCGAAGGTGGTTTCATGCCCCTGCCCGTGGCTGTGCGAGCCGGTGATGACCTGCACGTTGCCCGTCGGGTTGAACTTGATCTGCGCCGACTCCCACTGGCCGACGCCGCCGCCCAGCTGGCCGATCACCTGCGACGGCGCCAGGCCGCACGCCTCGATGTACGACGAGAAGCCGATGCCGCGCAGCTTGCCGCGCGCCTTGGCCTCGGCCCGGCGGGCCTCGAAGCCCGGATAGTCGGCGATCTTCATCGCCTCGTCGATGATCGGCGGGTAGTTGCCCGAATCGTACTGCAGCGCCACCGGCGTCTGGTACGGGAAGGCCGTCGACGGGATGAAGTTCTTCCGGCGCAGCTCGGCCGGATCCATCTTCAGCTCGGCCGCTGCCTTGCTGACGATCGTCTCGACGACGAACGTGGCCTCGGGGCGGCCCGCGCCGCGATAGGCGTCGACCGGTGCCGTGTTGGTCACCGCCGCCTTCACGTTGGCGTAGATGAGCGGTGTCGTGTACTGGCCGGCCAGCAGGGTCGCATAGAGATAGGTCGGGACCGCCGTCGAGAAGGTCGACAGGTAGGCGCCCATGTTGGCGATCGTCTCGACCTTGAGGGCCAGGAACTTGCCTTCCTTGTCGAGAGCAAGTTCGGCATGGGTGACGTGATCGCGACCATGGCAGTCGGTCTGGAAGGACTCGCTGCGCTCGGCCGTCCACTTGATCGGCCGTCCGACCCGCGAGGCCGCCCAGCACACCATGGTCTCATCGGCGTAGCAGAAGATCTTGCTGCCGAAGCCGCCGCCGACGTCGGGCGCGATGACCCGCAGCTTGTGCTCGGGGATGCCCAGCACGAAGGCCGACAGGATCAGCCGCAGCACATGCGGGTTCTGCGAGGTCGACCAGAGCGTATAGTTGCCGGTGCCCTTGTCGTATTCCGCCGCCGCCGCGCGCGGCTCCATGGCATTGGGGATCAGGCGGTTGTTGACGATGTCCATTTTGGTGACGTGCGCCGCCTTGGCGAACGCCGCCTCGACATCGGCCTTCACGCCGATTTCCCAGTCGTAGATCAGGTTGCCCGGCGCTTCCGGGTGGACCTGGGGCGCGCCCTTATCGAACGCCTTGGCCAGATCGATGTTGGCCGGCAGCACCTCATAGTCGACCTTGATCGCTTCGGCCGCGTCCCTCGCCTCGTCGTGGCTGTTGGCCACGATCATGGCCACGGTGTCGCCGACGTAGCGCACGGTATCGACCGCCATCACAGGGTGCGGCGGCGCCTTGTGAGGCTCGCCGTGCTTGTCCTTCACCACCCAGCCGCAGATCAGGCCACCCACCTTGGCGTCGACAAGATCCTTGCCGGTGAAGATGTTGACGACGCCAGGACTCTTCTCCGCTGCCGAAATGTCGATGCTCTTGATCTTCGCATGGGCATGCGGCGAACGCAGGAAATACGCGTAGGTCGCCCGGGCGAGGGGCAGATCGTCGACATAGCGACCGGTTCCGGTCAGGAAGCGCTTGTCTTCCGTACGCAGAACGCGGGCGCCGATTCCGGTGGCGGAGGTCATGGGGCTACACTCCTGCAGACTTCATGGCCGGGGCCGCGGCCAGGATGGCCTTGACGATGTTGTGGTAGCCGGTGCAGCGGCAGAGGTTGCCCTCGAGCTCGCGGCGCACCGTGGCCTCGTCGAGCACGTAGTTGTGACGCTTCACCATGTCGATGGCGCTCATCACCATGCCGGGGGTGCAGAAGCCGCACTGCAGGGCATGGTTGTCGCGGAAGGCCTCCTGCATCGGGTGCAGCTTGTCGGCGCTGGGGGCGAGGCCTTCGATGGTCGTGACCTTGGCGCCCTCGGCCTGGACCGCGAGCATGGTGCAGGACTTTACCGACTGGCCGTCGACGTGCACCACGCAGGCGCCGCACTGGCTGGTGTCGCAGCCGACATGGGTGCCGGTCATGCCGAGATGCTCGCGCAAGAACTGAACCAACAGCGTGCGCGCCTCGACCTTGCCCGATACGGACTTGCCGTTGACGGTCATGGCGACGGAAATGGTCATACTCAATCTCCCCTCACGTATTGGTTTGCACGACCGCTATCAGACACGGTCGCTGAGTGTTGTCGGGACTCTGACAAGCCCTCCTCCTTGCGGTCAAGGGAATTGCTGGCGACGACCGCCAGCTGCTAACGACTCGCAAGAAAGACAAGAATCAGGACCGCTGCGCCGACGCCGATGACGGTCCAGTGACGATAGCCGCGCTGCGCTGCAGCAGACGGCACGGGTGGTGGCGGATTTCCCGCCGGATCCAGCGAAGCCATCGTCACGAAGCGGCTGCGACGGGCGGCGGCGCGCCGACGCTCTGGGCGAACTTGCCGAAGAACTGATCGGCCAGCTTCTTCGCCGTGCCGGTGATCAGGCGAGCGCCGACCTGGGCGATCTTGCCGCCGACCTGTGCATCGACCTCGTATTTCAGGATCGTGTCGCCGCCATCCTCGGTGAGGGCCACGACGGCGCCGCCCTTGGCGAAGCCCGCGACGCCGCCCTGCCCCTCGCCGGAGATCCGGTAGCCGTTCGGCGGATCGATATCGGAAAGCGTGACCTTGCCCGAGAAAGCCGCGCTCACCGGGCCGATGCGCAGGCGCACCTTGGCCGTCATCTCGGTGGGAGAAAGCATCTCCAGCGACTCGCAACCCGGAATGCAGGCCTGCAGAATGGCCTGGTCGTTCAGTGCCGCGAAGACCTTCTCCCGCGACGCCGCAATCCTGTATTCGCCCTTGATTTCCATGTCGTAACTCCCGGCTCAGCGCCTACCACTTGTTCGTATAGGAGTCCGGCGGCAGTTCTGCCAGTGGCTCGCGTACCGACAGGTAGATGGTGGCGGCATAGGGAACCGCCATCAGCAACGCCAGGAACGCGAACCAGTTGGCCTGGGTGTTCCAGAACAGGGTCCGGATGACCCAGCGGCCGCCATCGGCCGAGACGAATCCGCCGGCACCGCCATCGTGCAACTTGATGGCTCCTTCGGTGACGACCAGCACGATCGCCCAGAAGACCAGCATCGAGACCAGCACGATCTCCGGCAGGACAGGTCCGACGCGGCTCAGGCGGCGGTCCATGCGCACGAAGCCGCGGCTGCCGTCGTAGCCCAGCAGGCGGCCGAACGAGAGCGCCCGGGCGAAGCGATGGTCGCGCACCACCGGCTCGGTGCGCAGGATGGTGATGGTCTTCCACAGCATCAGCACGAGGCTCGGGATCACGAAGCTCCAGATCGGGAAATCGCGGTAGCGGCCGTCGATGGCGATCTGCCGGAACCAGTCGCCGATCCGGATCACCCCGTCATACCAGTCGATGCTGATCACGATCAGGTAGAAGATGCAGAGCACCGTCAGCACGAGGTAGAGCAGCTGCGCCAGCAGGTCGACGCGCCGCAGGATGCGGTAGCGCGGAAGCTCACGCCAGGCCCGCCAGGAGTCACGAACCCGCGCGCTGTAGAGCGACGGGTCGGCCATCTGGCCGGTCAGGCTGTCGGAAATACCGCGCAGCAGCGCGTAGCTGAACGCGGCCAGCAGGATGCCCCAGAAGGCGATGCCGAGTGTTTTCTCGAAGTAGAAATTGCGGGTCAGGTCAACCCAGGTCGCCTGAACGTAGCAGGTCGCCACGATCTGGGCGAACAGCGCGAAGATGAAGAGGCCCTTCCAGTGACCCGCCTTGCGCTGGGACGCATAGGCCAGCAGCAGCAACGCGCCGGCGATCGTCGAAATGGTGAACAGGATCTGCCAGTGGGGCTCCGCCCACACCGGCTTGCCCAGTTCGAACTTGTCGTGGCGCTGCGCGTCCAGCAGGCCCCACTCGGCGCCCACGGTCCCTTCCTGGCGCGCCTTCCAGTACTGGTCGAAGGCCTCGATGACGTTGTAGTCGAACCCTTCCCGCTCCGCCGCGCCGCGGAAGATCGAGAAGTACTTCACCTGCTCGACCCGGCCCGGGCGCGCGTCGGAGCGCATGCGGCCGTCGCTTGGCCAACCGG
>CAIYWM010000084.1 GCA_903929895.1 uncultured Alphaproteobacteria bacterium | reverse complement strand
GTGAACTGGAAGAAGGGCGAGGACGTGATCATCGTCCCGGCCGTCTCCGACGAGGCCGCCAAGGCGAAGTACCCGAACGGCTGGAAGGCGCCGAAGCCCTATCTGCGCATCGTTCCCCAGCCCAAGGACTGAGAAGAATTGCTTTCCTCCCCCGTCATACGGGGGAGGTGAATGATTTGGGCGTCGAACGCCAAACCATCTCGCTTTATCCTCGCTCTCCTACGCTTCATTGAGTTGCAGGAGACGCGGACATGACGGACGAACTCTGGCGCTGGTCGGCGGTCGACCTGGCGCAGGCGATCGCACAGGGAGCGGTTTCGAGCGAGGACGCCACCCGCTCCGTCCTGGGTCGCATCGAGGCCGTCAATCCGAAGGTCAATGCCGTCGTCGACGTAATGGCCGACGAGGCCGTCCGGACCGCGCGTGAGGCCGACGCGGCGGGGCGCAGCGGCGCCGCCTGCGGCCCGCTGTACGGCGTGCCGGTGACGGTCAAGGTCAACGTCGACACCAAGGGCCGCGCCACCACCAACGGCGTCGTGGCCTTTCGCGACCTGGTGGCAACCGAAGACAGCCCGGTCGTCGCCAACCTGCGCAAGGCGGGCGCGGTCATCGTCGGGCGCACAAACACGCCCGCTTTCTCGCACCGCTGGTTCACCGACAACGACCTGCACGGCCTGACCCGCAACCCGTGGGGCAAGGGACTGACGCCCGGCGGATCGAGCGGCGGCGCGGCAGCTGCCCTCGCGGCCGGCATGGGCCCGATCGCGCATGGCAACGACTATGGCGGCTCGATCCGCTATCCCGCCTATGCCTGCGGCGTGGCGGGCCTGCGGCCGACGCCCGGCCGCGTGCCGGCCTTCAACCCCTCATCGACCGCCGAACGGCCGATCACCGCGCAGCTCATGTCCGTTCAGGGCCCGCTGGCCCGCACCGTCGCGGACCTGCGCCTCGCCTTCGCCGCCATGGCGTTGGGCGATGCGCGCGATCCCAACTGGGTGCCCGCGCCGGTCGTCGGGCCCGCGCCATCGCGTCGGCTGCGCGCCGCCATCGCACCGGCCCCGTTCGACGACGTGGTGCCGGAGGTGCGCGCCGCGATCGTCGCGGCCGGCAAGGCGCTCGAAGCTGCGGGCTACGAAGTCGACGAGATCGCACCGCCACAGCTGGGCGAAGCGGCAGAGCTGTGGCACCGGATGGTCGTCAACGACGAGCGGCGGGGCTTCGTCGCCACCGTGCAGGCGCTGGGCGATGCCGCCGCGCGACGCAACGTCGAGGGCCATCTGCGCTACGTGCCGGAGGTCGATGCCGGCGGACTGCTCGACGCCTTCGGTCCCCGTCTCGCGCTCATGCGGGCCTGGTCGCTGTTCTTCGCGAAGTATGCGGTCGCGGTCGTGCCGGTGTCGCACGTCCTGCCCTTCCCCGACGGGCTCGACCTGCAGGAGCAGCCGGTGGTGGATCGGATGATGGCCGCGCAGCACTGCCTGCTCGCGACGCCGGTGCTGGGCTATCCCTCGGTATCGGTGCCGACGGGCCTTGCCGACGGCACGCCTGTCGGTGTGCAGGTGATCGCGGCGCGGTTTCGCGAGGATCTCTGCCTCGATGCCG
>CAIYWM010000083.1 GCA_903929895.1 uncultured Alphaproteobacteria bacterium | reverse complement strand
CTAAACATCACGCAGCAGGTGGGCCGGCCTGTCAGCGAAGCAGATATCCGGCTCCTGACGACGGTGCCAGCGGCGGGCCTCGACGAAGCGGCCTTCATGACGGCGGCAACTCGGCTCGGCCTGGAGAGCGAGGCGGTCGATCTCGGTTCCCGTCTGCTCGATGAATTGCCGCTTCCCTTCGCTCTCCTCGCCGCCGGCGGGCCGGTCCATGTCATCGTTTCGGGCCGCGCCAATGACTGGACGGTGCTCGATGTCGTCGAGGGCCGCGTCTGGCAGGCGACGGCGAAGGAAGTCGGCGTGCTGGGCTCGCGGGCGCTGTTGCTGCGCCCACGGCTGGGCTCGCTTCCCACGGAGCCTTGGTACGCACCGCTCTGGGTGCGCGTGCGGCCAGTCGTCTTCAAGCTCGCTGCCACGTCGTTCGTGATCAACCTGCTCGGTCTTCTCACACCGCTTTTCATGATGCTGGTCGTCAACATCGTGGTCGGGCGCTACCAGCCACCGGATGGCCTCTCGTCGATGCTGCTGCTGCTGTGTGCCGGCATGCTCCTCGCCTATGCCGCGGACTTCGGCCTGCGCGTTGTGCGTGGCTGGCTGTCGGCCAGGACCGGTGCGCGTCTCGACGCGTTGATGAGCGCCGAAGTGCTGCATCACCTGATGGCCTTGCCCTACCGGCACTTCGAGCGCACGCCATCGGGCGTCATCGCCGAGCGGCTGCGCCAGCTCGACGTGCTGCGCGGTTTCTTCACCGGACAATTGCCGGTGCTGGCCATCGACCTGCTGTTCGTCGTGCTCTTCCTGATCGCCACCTTTCTGATCAGCACGACGCTGGGCCTGATCACCGCTCTCGCCATTCCCGTGCTGGTCGGGGTGTCGCTCGCCAGCCATCGTGCGCAGCGGCGCCTGGCCGACGAGAACTTCCAGGCATTGGCCGCGAAGAGCTCCACGCTAACGGAGACCGTGGCCAACGCCGCCACCATCAAGGCGCTCGGGCTCGAGGGCGAGGTCGAGAGGCGGTGGCAGGCGCGCGTCGAGCAGTCGGCGCGCAGCAGCCTGCGGGCCAACCACCTTGCCAATCTGTCCGCGAGCGCCTCGGGCACGCTGCAGCTGGTGGCGTCGCTCGTCATCGTGATGATCGGCGTAACCGAGATCGCCGATCATCGCCTGACCATCGGAGCCCTCATCGCTGCCAACATGCTGGCGGCGCGGGCGCTGCAGCCGATGCGCCAGCTCGCGGGGGCCTGGCACCAGCTCCAGGCGGTGAGTGCCGCCTTCAAGCGGGTCGACGAGCTGATGCGCGAGACGCCAGAGGCGGCGCCGGGCGAGTTCGCGCCCATGCCGGCGCTGTCGGGCGAGATCACGCTCGAACGGGTGACCTATCGCTCCCACGAACGCGGCGCGCCGATCCTGCGCGAAGCCGATCTGACGGTGGCGGCGGGGGAGATCGTCGGCATCGTGGGTCCCTCGGGCTCGGGCAAGACCACCATCGCCAACCTTGTGCAGGGTCTGGTGGGCCCGAGCGATGGCCGTGTCCTGGTCGACGGTACCGACATCGCCCATATCTCGCCGGCGCAGTTGCGGGCGCAGATCGGCGCGGTGCCGCAGGACGTCCAGCTCTTCACCGGGACGGTGCGCGAGAACATCGCGATGGGCGTCGTGGACAAGGATCCCGGCCGGGTCGTCGCCGTCGCGAAGTTCGTCGGCGCGCATGATTTCATCCAGCGCCTGCCGCAGGGCTACAACACCGTGCTGGGCGAGCGCGGGCAGGGCCTGTCGACGGGCCAGCGCCAACTCCTCTGCATCGCCCGGGCGCTGATCCGCAATCCGCGCATCCTCATCCTCGACGAGGCGACCAGCGCGCTGGATCCCGCCACCGAGGAGCAGCTGCTGCGCCAGCTCAAGGCCAATTCGCGCGGGCGGACAGTGATCATGATCACCCACCGCCTGGCGCCGCTGGCCATCGCCGATCGGGTGGCGCTGGTGATGGATGGTCGTGTCGAGCGCATTGGCCCGCCGACCGAGGTTATGGCCTATGCCCGCATCCGCATGGCTGAAGCCAGTCGCGGGGCTGCCCGCCCGATGTCCGGCTGAGGCTCAGACGAAATCGACGAACTCGGGATCTTCGAGGCGCGCCAGGCGCTCCGAAGCCAGACGCGCGCAGTCGATGAGGAGCGCCTTGCGTCGTGCCGCCGCGACCGGCCGGCGCGGCGGATGGCGCAGGATTTCCCCGCCATACGCGTCGGCGACGATCAGGCCGACTTCCTCGGCAATCAGCGACTGCGGGAAATCGACCGGCACCGCAAAGTAGAGCAGGTCGCACCAGGCGAGGTAGTCGGGCCATTTCTGGTCGACCCGCCAATCCTCGATCGACGATTTCACCTCGACGATCGTGAGCTCGCCGCTTGCGGTGACCGCCACGATGTCGGCGCGCCGTCCGTCGGGCAGCGGCAGCTCCCGCAGCACGGAGCGGCCCGACTGGCGCATCAGGCGACAGGCGCCACGGCAGACCGCGAGCGTGATGTCAGGGCGCGTCTGGCGCACCGTGCTCTGCGGCGTCTCCACCGTCGTTCACGTCAGCGTCGCACCGGCACGAGGCGCGGCGGGCCCTCGTCGCGCGGCAGCTCGTAGGTGGGCTTGAAGGCCTGGGCCAGAGCCTCGCCGCGCTTGCGGTCGCGATCGGAAACCTTGTCGCCGACCTTCTCCCGGACGGCGCGGGCTTCCGGATGGCCGCCCCGCTCGGCGAGAACCAGCCACTTGAAGGCTTCGACCGGGTCGGTTGCCCCGGCGGTGCCGGTCAACAGCATGACGCCCAGCGCCTGCTGCGCCCCGGTCAGTCCCTGCTGGGCGGCGCGCGAGTACCAGAGCTGGGCCTGCGCGGGATCGCGCGGCACGCCCGAGCCCGCGAGATAGGCATTGGCCAGCTTGAACTGGCCAGACGGGACGCCGGCATTGGCGGCGGCCTGGTACCAGCTGATCGCCGATTGCAGGATCTTATCGTTGGCCGCCTTGTCGCGCGTCGCCGGCGTGCGGACCGCCATGTCGCCCAGCGCGAGCGCCGCTTCGGGCACGCCGTTCTGCTGTGCCTGGAGCAGCCAGCGCTGCGCGGCGGGAAGGTCCTGCTTGACGCCCGATCCTTCGGCCAAGGCCATGCCATAGCGCAGGGCCGCAAGCATGTGGCCCTTCTCGGCGGCCCGGCGGTAGAGGTCGGCGGCCCGCGTCGGATCGGCCGATGCCGGCGGCGCGCTCTCCGACATCGCCCGCCCCAGCGCATAGGTCGCGTAGACGTCGCCGCCGGCGGCCGCCTGCTCCAGCCAGGCGCGGGCCTGGATCAGGTCGCGTTGAACGCCCTGACCGCGGAAGTAGAGCGTGCCGAGATTGAGTTGAGCCCGGCGGTGGCCCTGCGCTGCGGCTTTCTCGAAGA
The DNA here is from genome assembly GCA_903929895.1 of uncultured Alphaproteobacteria bacterium. Taxonomy (GTDB): domain Bacteria; phylum Pseudomonadota; class Alphaproteobacteria; order Reyranellales; family Reyranellaceae; genus Reyranella. Next base: position 4,830 of record CAIYWM010000083.1, on the reverse strand, counting down.
GTTCGACGGCGCGGGTCGGATTGGGCGGAACGCCTGCGTCGCCGTTGATGAAGACGAGCGCCAGGCGATGTTGGCCTTCGGCCGAGCCCGCGTCGGCTGCACGCTGGATCAGCTTGAGGCCCTCGGCTTTGGCGCCGCGGTCGAGCAGGATGGCGCCCAACCAGGCATCCGCATCGGCACTCGGAGAACCGAGGGAGCGCAGCGCCCGCTCGGCGGTGGCGGTATCGCCTTGGCGATAGGCCACGATCGCGGGGCGTAGCGGGGCCGCGACGTCCGAGGCGTCGGATGGCTGCTGGGCATGCGCGGCAGCGCTGGCGGCGATCAGGGCCGCGGCCAGCGCCGATCGCGCCACGGTCATTTCGTCTTGAACGTATAGGCGAGAGCGGCCGCCTTGGCCTTCTCGACCTCATCGGCCGGCAGTTCGCGGGCGGCCTGCTCGAGCGCCAGGTTGGCGTTGGGGACATTCCAGCGCTCGGCGATCGCGCACCACTTGTAAGCCTCGAAGAGGCTCTTCGGCACGCCCTTGCCCTCGGCATAGGCGCCCGCCAGCGGGATCATTGCGGGCAGGTAGCCGCGCTCCGATGCGTCGAGCAGGAGGGGGATCGCCTTGTTGACGTCGAACAACTTGGATTCGGCGTTGCCGTAGACATAGAGCCCGAGCACGAACTGGGCGCGCGGATCGCGCTCCTTGACGAGAAGCTGCAGCTCCTTTTCCGCCGTAGCGGTGTCGCCTGCCTGGATGGCCTTGACCGCTTCCTCCATGCCGGCAGCGGCCGGCTGGACGGCAGCGCTGAGCAACAGGGCGGCCCCGGCGAGGGGGAGGAGGGCGCGAACTGAACGAACGAAGTGCACGGAAAGGCTCCCGGAAGGCACGGCCGATACTGGCGGAATGACAAATCGTCTAGCATGGAATTGAGGCCGAAACACGAACCCGGACGGCCTCGCAAAAGAGGGAGGAACTCATGCTCGACCAACTTGCGGGCCTCGTGAACGAAGACGCGGCCCTGGTGCGGCGCGGCCGGCATCTCAGCGGCGCCTTCCTGGTGGAGGCCCGTCCGCGGTCATGGCTGATCCATGTGCTGCGGGGCCGGATCGAGAAGGTCGAGGAGGGGCCTTTCGTCATGCCGTCCTGGCGCTTTGCCCTGCGTGCCGACGAAATGAGCTGGCGGCGATTCTGGCAGCCGCGGCCGGCGCCGGGCGACCATGACCTGCTTGCCCTCGTCCGCCGCGGGCTCCTGAAGTTCGAAGGGGATCTCCAGCCGCTGATGGCGAACCTGCTTTACATCAAGGGCGTGCTCGAGGCGCCGAGAGCGGCGGCCAGTCCGAAGGGAGCGTCGTGATGACCGTGGGACTCGAGCCGATCGTCGGCCGCTACCTGTCGCTCGATTTCGACGGAAGGCGCTATCGCGTCTACTTCGAGGAGGCCGGCGAGGGTATTCCCTTGCTCTGCCTGCATACGGCCGGCGCCGACGGCCGGCAGTATCGCGGCGTGCTGAACGATGCCGAGGTCACCAGGCGCTTTCGCGTCATCGCCTTCGACATGCCCTGGCATGGCAAATCCTCGCCGCCGCAAGGGTTCGAGCGCGAGGAATACCGGCTGACACGGGACTTCTATACCGGGTTCGTCGTGGCCTTCTCCGACGCGCTGTCGTTGCAGCGTCCGGTGGTGATGGGCTGTTCGATCGGCGGCCGCGTCGTGCTCAACCTCGCGGCGACCCATGCCGATCGTTTCCGCGCGCTGATCGGCCTGCAGGCGTCGGCGCATGTTGCGCCCTACTACGATACCGACTGGCTGCACCATGCCGATGTCCACGGTGGCGAAGTTTGCGCCGGCATCGTTTCGGGGTTGGTCGGGCCTGACGCGCCGGGCATCCATCGCTGGGAAACCCTCTGGCACTATATGCAGGGCGGCCCCGGAGTCTTCAAAGGCGACCTCCATTTCTACAAGGTCGACGGCGACCTTCGACAGCGCATCGCCACGATCGATACCAGCCGTTGTCCGCTGTTCCTGCTGACGGGGGAGTACGACTATTCGTGCTCGCCCGCCGAGACCGAGGAGGTCGCCGCCCTGGTGCCGGGGGCCCGGTGCACGATCATGCCGGGACTTGGGCACTTCCCGATGAGCGAAGATCCCGAGCGCTTTCTCGAACACCTGCGACCGGTTCTTTCGGAAATTGAAGAATCGGGGCGAGGGGCCGGTTAATTGCAGCGAGTTTCGTCCCTGTGGCCGCATCGTACACGTGGAGGCAGTCGCAAGGCCTTGAAATGTATCGGGATTCGGCGCCTCCGCAGTATATCTGCGCGTTTCTGCACTCCCTTTTTCGACTATCTGGCTCAGGGAGATTGAGGAATTGTTGGCGTTTTGACGAGAGTCCCAAAAGGAGATATGCAATATTGCAACTAACCCGACATGAAACCCGTGTTAGTGTGCTCTCACAGTAATGCAGACAGCCCGCCGGCGGCCTCCCAAGCCGCTCAATCGAAGCCCCTTCCCACACACCCCAGGGCTTCGATTACCCCACACCCAGGCGGGCTTATAAGGAAGGCCGGTCGTCCCCAAGCGATCGGCCTTTCGTATTTTTGAGTTTCACGGACATCTCGTTGAATTTGGACTGAAATGCCGCCCCGCTCTGTGGGTGGGCAATAATTGCTGATCGTGTGCAATTTCAGATATACCAAAAACGCCTATCTAGAGTATGAAAATGCAGTGATTACGGGATGTGAAATCCATGTGATATGCATTTTTGCAAGTTACGCGTGATTCTCTGGGTGTTACAGTCGATCAACTGGAGCAAATCTCTTTCTGTTGGATTCCAATGAAGATTGTCGGATTCGCGGTTGATGTGTCGCGCTCGCGAGACGAACGCATCGTACGAGACCAGCGAGTTCGGCAATCCCTGATCCGGGCGACCCTGGATCTCATCCAGGCGGGTGATGTCGAGCCGACGTCGGGTGCCATTGCAACCATCGCCGGCCTCCCCAGCCGGACCCTCTTCCAGCACTTCATCCGCATGTCTGATCTCTATGCGGCCGCCTTCGAACTCGCCGTGAGCCGCGCTTTCGGACCGGACCGGAAGGTGGACAGCGCGGCACCGCTTGCCAGCCGCATCGCGCTTCTGGTTTCGGACCGTGCTCAACTCTTCGAGGAATGGCTGCCGGTTTGGCACTTCGCCGAGCGCGTCCAACGCTCGGCGCCGGCCGTTGGTGCCGGTCTGGCGCATCTGCGGGGCATTCTGCGCGAACGAATTGCCGAGTGGTTCGCCCTTGAACTCGACGCGCTCGATCCGGTCGCGCGCGTTCACGCGCTCGATTCGCTCGATCGGACCTTCGGTCTCGATAGCTGGATGAACATGCGCGAGCGACAGCGTCTGTCGCCGATGCGCGCGTCGCGGGCTTGGCGCTTCACTGCCGAAGCGACCGTGCAACAGGCCCTCGCCGGACCAGGGCCGTCGTCGGCAGCGGCCTGAGACAAAGAAAAAGGGAGACGGATGCCCGTCTCCCTTCATGTCGGTCAGGGCGGGTAGGCTAGTTGGCCTTCGCCTGGAACTTCTGATGGCAGGCGCCGCAGGTCTTGCCGGTATCGGCAAAGGCCGTCGCAAGCGCCTCGGCATTCCCCGAACCGGCTGCCACCGCGAGCTTGTCATAAGCCGCGTCCGACGCCTTGCTGGCGGCTTCGAAGCCCGCCCAATCGGTCCACACGGCCGGAAGCGCGCGGGTCTCGCCCTTGTCGGAGCCAGCCGGGAACATCTTCAGGAAAGCCGCTTCGAGCGTCTTGAGCTTTGCGGCCTGCTCTACGGCGCCCGCGGTCGGGCCCTTGGCATCGACGATCGCCTTGATGGCGCGCATCGCGGCGGCGGTCTGCTTGCGGTTGTCCTTGCGCTGGGCGATCACGTCGCCCTGGGCCATCGCGATCGTCGCGCCGCCCACCATCGCGCCGGCCGCCAACGCGCCGACCAACGCCACCACCAAAGTCTTTCTCATAGGCCCATCCCCTTTGATTCTCACGGTCGACGGGCAGTTTATACCTCGCCGACGACTCCTATGTTGCAGAGGTTGGCGCGGAAAGCGAACGGGCAGGCGGCCCACGATCCATCACGACTGCGTGTGGTGCCCTCGGCCTGGTCCTTGCCTACAGCCATGGTGACTCGACTATTCTGGGCCCTCGCAAGGAGATGATGACCGATGGCCGGCAAGAACGACAAGAACGACAAGATCCTCGTCTGGGACGTACCCGTCCGTTTGTTCCACTGGGTACTCGTTGCCCTGATGGCGACCTCGTACTTCAGCGGACGGGCCGGCGGCGACTGGATGCAGCTCCATTTCTGGTCGGGTTACGCCATCCTGACCCTGCTGCTCTTCCGCCTCGTCTGGGGCTTCGTCGGCAGCACCACGGCGCGCTTCTCCAGCTTCCTCAAGGGGCCAGCGGCGGCTTTCACCCATGTCGCACACTTCTTCCGCAAGGAAGGTCCGCGCGACGTCGGGCACAATCCGCTGGGCGGGGCGATGGTCCTCGTCCTGATCTTCGCCGTCCTGGCCCAGGTTGTGACCGGATTGTTCACCGCCGACACCGACACCGGCATGGTCAACGGGCCGCTTGCCCTCAAGGTCGCCGACAAGTGGGTCGAGCGGGCCACCGATTTCCATGCCTGGTGGATCAACGTCCTGCTCATCCTGGCGGCGGTCCACGTCGCGGCCGTCGTGCTCTACCTCGTCCTGAAGCGACACAATCTGATCGGTCCCATGATCACCGGCCGGAAACGCATCGACCAGGCGGTCGAGCCGGGGGCGCCCGCACCGCGGCTCGCCTTCGCATCGAGCCGCCTTGCGATG
>CAIYWM010000082.1 GCA_903929895.1 uncultured Alphaproteobacteria bacterium | reverse complement strand
GGATCCGACATTGCGCTAAAGAGAGAGATGACCCCTCCGCCCCTTCGGGGCACCTCCCCATTTGAATGGGGAGGCAATGATTTCTTCGTTCCTCCCCATTCAGATGGGGAGGTGTCGTCGTCTTACGACGACGGAGGGGTCAAATCTGTTCGCCTCTTGCCCTGCGGATAGAGCGTCTCGCCGCGCTTCAACATCTCGACGAAGGTCGCGATCTTCCTCTTTCGCCCCGCCTCGGTCTTCATATTGTTGAGCTGGAAGGCGAGCGCGAAGCGGTTTTGCGCATTGAGCTGGGCCAGCATCTCCTTCGCCCTGGGCTCGGCGTCGATGGCGGCCTGCAGATCTTTGGGAATCGTCGAGCCCTTGGTTCGATAGGCGCGCTCCCATCGCCCGTCCGTCTTCGCGGCCTCGACCTGTTTCAGCCCGTGTACCGTCATGCACCCTTCGTCGATCAAGCGGGCGACGTTGTCGACGTTTACCTGGCTCCAGATGCTCCTGGGCCGGCGCGGCGTATAGCGCTGCAGGAAGCTCTTCTCGTCGAGCCCCTTGCAGATGCCGTCGATCCAGCCCCAGCAGAGTACGGCGTCGATGGCTTCCTTGCTCGTGATCGACTTCACCCCCGACTTGATCTTGAAGATCCTGATCCAGAGTTCGTCCTCGATGTCGTGATGCTTGCCGAGCCAGGCGTAGAAGCTCTCGGCATCCTCGAAGATACGGACCTTGTCGGGATCGACCTTGACCGGCGGCATCAGCAGACCCGGTAGCGTTCGACGGCATCCCGATCGAGCTCGATGCCGAGGCCGGGACCTTCCGGCAGGAGGATGTGCCCATCTTCGAGCACGAGCGGCGACTTGAGCAGCTTGGTACGGAGCTCGTTGTCGCTCATGTCGTATTCCAGCATCGAGGGATGGGGCGGATGGTCGGTGTGCGGCGTCGCCGGCAGCGCCGCGAGGAAATGGCAGGCCGTCGCCAGGCCCACCGCGCCGCCCCAGACATGCGGCGCAACGCGCAGGTTCTGCGCGTGCGCCAGCGCCACGATGCGCTTGGCTTCAGTGATGCCGCCGACGCCGGGAATCGAGGGCTGCACGATGTCGATGCAGCGCCCGTCGATCAGCGCGCGGAAATCGCGGACCGTATGGTGCGCCTCGCCAGCCGCGAGCGCGATCGGCGAGCGCGCCCGCAACTCCGCATAGCCGCGGAAATCGCCCGGCGGCAGCGGCTCCTCGATCCAGTGAATGCCATACGGCTCGATCGCCCGGGCGCATTCCAGCGCCACGTCGACCGTGTAGGCGCCGTTGATGTCGACCAGCAGCAGCTTGTCGGGACCCAGCGCCTCGCGCGCGAGCTTCACGCGCTCGACGTCGCTCCGGATGCCGCGGCCGATCTTGATCTTGGCGCCGGCATAGGGATGGGCCGCCGCCTCCGCCATCATGTGCTCGAGCTGGCGATCAGGATCGTCGGAGAAGAAGCCGGTCGAGGCATAGGCCGGGAAACGCGTGGCGCCGCAGCCGCCAATCAGGTCGCAGACGCGCACGCCGAAGCCGCGGGCCATCGCATCCCACAAGGCGACGTTGATGCCGGCCAAACAGGAGGTGAGCTGGTTGCCGACGCCCAGGTGATAGATCGCGTTGCGCACCCTCGCCTCGACATGATCGAAGTCGAAGAGGCTGCGGCCGACGAACATCGGCTCGAGCATGCGGAAATATTCCCGCGTCACCAGCGGATTGCCAAAAGCCTCTCCGATTCCCTTCACGCCCTGGTCGGTCTCGACCTCGACCAGCCCGCCCTGGCGGCGGAAGCCGCCGCCGCGCGACATGCCGTAGGCCCTCTCCGGCGCGAAGGAATACTCGAGTCCGATAAACGAAAGACGGCGGATCGTCGGCATGGCAGCTCCTGCAAATCCCGCGCTATGGTGGGGCCCAAAGCAAATCGGAGGCAACCGCTCATGAGCATCCCCAAGACCCACCGCCGCGTCGTCCTCGTGCGCCGCCCGCCTGGCGAGCCCGCCGAATCCGATTTCCGCGTCGAGGAGGCGCCCGTTCCCGAGCCGCGCCATGGCGAGGTTCTGGTGAAAGTGCACTACCTCTCGCTCGATCCCTATCAGCGCGGCCGCATGCGCGACGCCGCGTCCTATGCCGCAGCCATCGGCCTCGGCGAGGTCATGACCGGCGGCACGGTCGGCGAGGTCGTGGCCTCGCAGCATCCGGACTTCAAGGTGGGCAACATCGTCGAGGATCGTCTCGGCTGGCAGGAATATGCGATCGGCGGCGGGCCGGCCCTGCGCAAGGTCGATCCCTCGCTGGCGCCGATCTCGACCGCCAACGGCGGGCTGGGCATGCCCGGCATGACCGCCTATTTCGGCCTGCTGCATGTCGGCCAGCCCAAGCCCGGCGAGACGGTCGTCGTGTCGGCGGCCTCCGGCGCCGTCGGCCAGGTGGTGGGCCAGATCGCGAAGATCATGGGCTGCCGGGTCGTCGGCATCGCTGGCGGCACAAAGAAGTGCGCCTTCGTGAAGGACGAACTCGGCTTCGATGCCTGCATCGACTACAAGGCGGAGAAGGACCTCGACGCCGCGCTGCGCGCCGCCTGCCCCAACGGGCCAGACGTCTATTTCGACAATGTCGGCGGCGAGATCACCGACGCCGTCCTGCGCAACATCAACTTCTTCGGCAGGGTCGCGCTGTGCGGCTCGATCTCACAGTACAACGCGACCGGCGCCTCGATGGGGCCGCGCCTGCTCGGGACCTTCGTCGGCAAGCGCGTAATGGCGCGCGGCTTCATCGTCACTGACTTCGCGCAGTACTACGGGCCGGCGATGCGCCAGATGGGCGAGTGGATCCGCGACGGCAGGCTCAAGTACCGCGAGGACATCGTCGAGGGCATCGACAAGGCGCCGCGCGCCTTCATCGGCCTGCTGCGCGGCGAGAACTTCGGCAAGATGCTGGTCAAGCTCGCATGAGCTACGACGCGCCCTTCGCCGGCCTCAAGGTCGTCGACCTGAGCCAGGGCATCGCCGGCCCCTATTGCGCCATGCTGCTGGCCCAGCACGGCGCCGAGGTGATCAAGGTCGAGGGAATCGGCGAGGGCGACTGGGCCCGCACGCTCGGCGTCCACTACGGAAGCCACAGCGCCTTCTCGATCATCGGCAACATGGGCAAGCGCAGCGTCTCGGTCGACCTCAAGAGCGAGGCCGGCAAGGACGTCGTGTGGCGCCTGCTGAAGGACGCCGATGTCTTTCTCGAAGGCTTCCGGCCGGGCGTGATCAAGCGGCTGGGCTTCGATTATGACGCGGTGTCGGCGCGCGTGCCGCGCCTCCTCTACGTGTCGATCTCGGGCTTCGGCCAGACCGGGCCGCTGGCCGAACGGCCGGCCATGGACCCGGTGCTGCAGGCCTATACCGGCATGATGGCGGAGAATCGCGGCGAGGATGGGATTCCGCATCGCGTGCCGGTCATCGTGGTCGACATGTCGACCGCGCTCTATGCGTTCCAGGCGGTGAGCGCGGCGCTCTACGCCCGGCGCGATGAAACGAAAGGGCGCTACATCGACGTCAGCCTGATGCAGTCGGCAACGGCGCTGCAGTCGATCCGTCTCATGGCCTGCCATCTCGAAGGCGGCTCCATGAAGCCGGGCGGCGTCCCCGGTGGCGTGTTCAGGACGGCGGATGGCTGGATGTCGATCCTCGCCCTCAAGGACCGCGACTGGCAAAGCCTCTGCGCCTTGATGGACGTGCCGGCGCTGGCGCACGAGGAGCGCTTCGCCACGCCGGCGGCGCGTCTCGCCAACGAAGTGGCGCTCTATGCGATCGTGCGGCCGATGATCGAGGCGAAGTCGTCAGCGCACTGGAGCGAGAAGCTCACCGAAGCCAAGCTGATGCACGAACGGCTGAACAGCTACGCCGATTTCATCGACCAGCCGCATGTCAAGGAAACCGGCCTGATCCACTGGCTCGAACAGGCCGGCGTGCCGCAGAAAGTGCCGGTCCCCGCTTTGCCCGGCATGTTGCCGCCGGCTCCCGGCACGGCGCGCGCCGAGGCACCGGTGCCCGGCCAGCACAGCCGCGCCGTCCTCGGAGAGCACGGCTACTCGGCGGGCGAGATCGACACGCTGATCGCCAACGGCACCATCGCGACGACGAGGTAGAATCATGCAGAAGAAAGCCGTCGTGGTCGGCGCCCTGGGCGTCATCGGCCGCTACATCGTCGAGCGTCTGGTGGCCGAGGGCGACTGGCAGGTGATCGGGCTGTCGCGCCGTCCGGAGAAGGATGGGCTGCGCTATCGGCATGTCTCCGTCGACCTGCTCGACCTCGACGACGTGGATGAGAACCTCGCGGACCTGCGCGACGTCACGCATGTCTTCTACGCCGCCTTCCAGGCGGGCACCGGCAATGCAGCGGGCTACGCCTCGGTGATCGTCCCCAACCGCGACATGCTGGTGAACTCGGTCACGGCCATCGCCAAGACCTCGCGCAAACTGCAGCGCGTCGTGCTGGTCACCGGCACCAAGTATTACGGCACGCATCTCGGCCCCCTGAAGACGCCGATGCGCGAGACCGATCCGCGTCACATGCCGCCCGACTTCTATTTCGACCAGATCGACTGGCTGACCGGCTTCCAGCGCGGCAAGCGGTGGAGCTGGACGGAACTGCGGCCCCAGACGCTCTGCGGCTTCGCGCCCGGCACGGCCATGAGCATCATGCCGGCCATCGCCGTCTATGCCGCGATCTCGAAGGAACTCGGGCTTCCGTTGCGCTTTCCCGGCAAGCCCGGCGCCTACGGCACGGTCTACCAGGTGACGGAGTCTTCGCATTTCGCCAGTGCAGCGCTGTGGGCCGCCACCGAGAAGCGCGCCGCCAACCAGGCCTACAACATCACCAACGGCGACTATTTCCGCTGGCGCAACGTCTGGCCGCGCATCGCGCAGGTCTTCGACATGCAGGTAGGCGAGCTGCAGACCATCAGCCTGACCCAGCAGATGGCCGACAAGGCCGATCTCTGGTCGGAGATGACGAAGAAGTACAGGCTGAAGAAGTTCGACTTCGGCCAGCTCGTGGCCTGGCCGTTCGCCGATTATGTGTTCGGCTCGGACTGGGACGTAATGTCCGACGTCACCAAGAGCCGGCTGCACGGTTTCCACGAGGTGGTCGACAGCGAGGCCATGTTCGAGCGCCTGCTCACCCGATTCCGCAAGGAGAGGATCGTGCCCTAGCGGGCGGCCAAGCGGCAGAATACAAGGGTGATGGCCTGGACATTGCTTCGGGTCTTGATGGCTGCGGGGCGCCGTCATTCGAGGGAGTAATGCGTACATGAGTGAGTCGTCCAGCCTCCTGCCACCCGAGCCGTGGCCGCAGCGCATCTCGCGCATCCTGGCCTGGGTGGGCGGCGCCATCATCCTCTTCGGCTGCAGCGGGCTCATTACCATCGATGTCATCACCCGCTACCTCTTCAAGCGCGGCATGGTCGAGAGCTTCGAGGTGTCGGGTTATGCCCTGGCCGCCTGCATCGGCCTGGGTCTCGGATTCGCCACCACCTCCAAGACACACATCCGCGTCGACATCCTGCTCGACGCCTTTCCGCGGCCCGTCCGCGTGGCCTTCGACCTCCTCGCCGCCCTGTCGATGGCGCTGCTGGCCGTCGCCCTCGCCTGGTTCTGCTGGGGCACGCTCGCGCAATCCATGGCGATGAACGCCAAGTCGGTCTCGGCTCTCCAGACGCCGATGGCCCTGCCGCAGTCGATCTGGTGGGTCGGCATCTTCTGGTTCGCCTGCGTCGCCGTGCTGCTGCCCATCCAGGCCGTGCTTCGCCTGTTGGCCGGCGACGGCCCCGGTTTCGACAACCTGATCGGCAGCCTGCGCGTCGCGGAGGAGATCAGCCAGGCCGGCGTCGAGCAGGCACCGCCCGCGCAGGGGACGCCGCGATGATCGGCACAGCCTTCACCCTGCTGGTCGTGCTGGTGGGAATCAGCCTGCCGGTCGCCGTCGCGCTCGGCCTGATGGCCTATGTCCTGTCGGAGCGCTACGCCTTCTTTCCGATGACCGGCGCGATTGGCGAGCTCGCCTGGAACTCGTCGAACGACTTCATCCTGATCGCCGCGCCCATGTTCATCATGATGGGCGAGCTGATGCACCGGTCGGGCATGAGCGAGCGGCTGTTCGCAGCACTGACGCCATGGTTCGCGCGCATTCCCGGCCGCCTGATCCATACCAACATCGCGGCGAGCGCGATCTTTGCGGCCACCTCGGGCTCCTCGGTGGCCACGGCCGCCACCATCGGCACCGTCGCCATCCCCAACATGGATAAGGGTGGCTACAACCGGCCGCTGTTCCTGGGTTCGATCGCCGCGGGCGGCACCTTGGGCATCCTGATCCCGCCCTCGATCAACATGATCATCTACGCCGTCCTGACCGACACGTCGGTGGCCGACCTCTACGCGGCGGGATTCATTCCCGGCTTCCTGCTGGCGGGACTGTTCTCGCTGATGGTGCTGGCGCTCTGCCTGTTCCGCCCGCAATGGGCCGGCCCCAGGCAGGAGACGGCGAATCTCTGGCAGGAACGGGTGTCGGGCCTGAAAAATCTGCTGCCGCCGCTCGGCCTGTTCCTCGTCGTCGTGGGGTCGATCTATGCCGGCATCGCCACGCCGACCGAGGCCGCGGCACTCGGCCTGATGGCCACGCTCGGCCTGGTCGCGGCCAACGGCCAGCTCACCGTGCCGGTCCTGCTGCGGGCCTTCGAGGGCACCGTGCGAACGACCTGCATGGTCATGCTGATCGTGATCGCGGCCTTCTTCCTCAACTTCGTCATGGTGTCGATCGGCCTCGTCAAGGCCATCACCGACACGGTGCTGGCGCTCGGCCTGTCGCCGCTCGGCATGGTGATCGCCATCGTGGTGTTCTACCTGATCCTGGGCTGCTTCATGGAAACGCTGTCCATGATGATCGCCACCACGCCGGTGGTCGTTCCCGTGATCGTGGCGCTGGGCTACAGCCCGGTCTGGTGGGGCATCGTCTTCGTCATCCTGATGGAGGCCGCGCTGATCACCCCGCCGGTCGGCCTCAACCTCTACGTGGTGCAGGCGGTGCGGCGCACCGGCGCCTTCTCCGACCTCTGTATCGGTGCGCTGCCGTTCGTCGTGATGATGATCGTCATGATCGGCATCCTGATTGCTTTCCCCCAACTGGCCCTGTGGCTGCCTGCCCTTCTCAAGGCCTGACCTTTCAAGGAGGATCTCATGTTCCTGAAGCATCTCATCGCGGCGGCGGCTCTTGCCGCTTCGTTTGCCACTGGCAGCGCCGGAGCCCAAACGGCCCTGCCCTCGACCTCGTTCAACGTCGTGGGCAGCATCGGCGGCCTCTCGATGTATACGAACCGCGAGGTGCCATTCTGGACCGACACGGTCCCGAAGGCGTCGGGTGGCGCGCTCAAGGTCCAGGTCAAGCCTTTCACCGAGCTGGGCTTCAAGGGTGCCGAGATCTTCCGCCTGGTCTCCAGCGGCACACTGCAGTTCGCCACCACCGTGCTGAACTACAATTCCGGCGAAGTGCCGATGAACGAAGCCGCCGACCTGGTCGGCCTCGTTGGTTCCGTCGAGGAACTCGAGAAGGTCATCGAGGCAATCCGCCCCGCCTACGCCAAGTTCCTCGAGGAGAAGCACGGCATCAAGCTGCTGGGCTTCGGCACCTACCAGGCGCAGGTCCTCTACTGCCGCGATGCCTTCGTCACGATTGCCGACCTGAAAGGCCGCAAGATCCGCGCTTCGGGCGCGTCGCAGCAGGCGTTCGTGACCCATATCGGCGCCTCGCCGCTCAACATCGCCTTCGCCGAGGTCCAGCCGGCGCTCGCCAGCGGCGTGGTCGACTGCGCCATCACCGGCGCCCTGTCGGGTTACAAGTCGAAGTGGCACGAGGCCGCGAAGTTCATTTCGCCCATGCCGGTCAATTTCGGCGTGGCCGCCCAGCTCGCGAACCTGAAGTGGTGGAATTCGCTCGATCCCAAGGTCCAGGCTTTCCTGCAGACCGAGCTGAACAAGCTCGAGAAGTCGATCTTCGAGCAGGCGCGGACCGAGACGCAGACCGGCATCAACTGCAACACCGGCACCGGCCCGTGCAGCGAGGGTGCGCCCGCCAACATGAAGCTGGTACCGGTCACGGCCGCCGACGAGGCCCTGCGCAAGGACGCGCTCACCAAAGCGATCCTGCCGTCCTTCGCCAAGCGCTGCGGCCCGGACTGCGTCAAGACCTGGAACGACACGGTTGGCAAGACGCTGAACATCACGCTCGCACCGTAAACGGCGGCCCATGATCACCCTGCTCGATCCCGCCGGCTATCTCCGCACGCCGTGGAAGAACGGCGGCGGCCCGACCGGCGACATCGCCTTCTCGGGCGATGTCTGGCGGTTC
>CAIYWM010000081.1 GCA_903929895.1 uncultured Alphaproteobacteria bacterium | reverse complement strand
GCCGTCGAGACGCCGTCCTTGGCGAGGAACACGCAGTCGAGCGGCTTGGCCGAGCCCAGGATGTAGCCCGTGCTGCCGCCGACATTGCAGGTCAGCGAGCCGATGTAGATGCGGGAATTTGCGTTGGTGGTGTTGAGCTGCTGCGCGGTCGACTGCTGCATGCTGCAGGCGCCGGTCGAGAGGGCGAGGGCGGCCAGTGCGGCCGTCATGACGACGTTCTTCATAGACACTCCTTCAGGGGGAGGGCCCCCAAAGAGGTGGCCCGTCCGGGAGACAGGCACTAGCACGACTCAGGCCGGGGCGCCCGTCATCACGGCTTCCTGGTCCTCGGGGGCGTAGAAGAAATCGCCGGGCCTGAAATCGTGGCCGAGGTCCCCCAGCAGGCGGCGCTGGCGCGGCGTGCAGCGGTCGAGGATCGCCGCGTACGGGCCGCTGAAATCGTAGGCCCGCATGAACATCTGGCAGTAGTTGTAGAGCAGCGTCTTGCGCGCCTTGCCGGAATGGTTGGGCGAGGGGCCGTGCCACAGCGCATGCGGAAAGACATAGGCGTCACCGGCCTTGCCGAGCAGCGGCACCGCGCCCGGCATGCCGGGATGAGGGATGCGCTCGGCGCGCTCGGGAAAGGGTCGGAGATGGCTGCCGGGGAACACTGTGAAGTTGCCGCTGTTGTCGGCGGTCACATCGGTCAGCAGGTACATCACCTTCACCGCCAGCGGCCGGCTGGTCTCGCTGACGCGGATCGCCTTCTGCGCCTGCCCGCCGTCGGTATGGGTGTAGCCCGGGAACAGGTCGGTCGAGGCACGCACGATCGCCTGGCTCATGGAGAACTGGATGTAAGGGCCCATCAGGTCGAGGATCAGGTCGAAGATGCCCGGCCGGTCGATCAGGTCGATGAAGGCCTGTTGATAGGGCAGCAGGTCGCGCCGGTCCATGAACGCGTCCTTGTTCGGGTCGGGCAGCTTCCACGCATAGTGACCGCGCGGCAGCGCACCAGGCGCTGGCTCGTAGCCCGGCTCGGTGCGCACCGTGTCGTCCAGCAATCTTGAAAAGAAGTCGACCTCGGCGGCCGACAGCGCGCCCTCGATTTGCAGGTAGCCGTCGACGGCCCACTGTTCGCGTTGTGCCTCGCTGAGCGTGCGCGTGGTGTTGGCCAGCATGCGTTCCTCCCTGGAAGCCTGCTGCCAGCCTAGCGCGATCCGCCGCCCGTGTCGGCGGCGGCCTCTCGCAGGGCGGCCGGGCGAGATCGTGCCCGGGAAAGGTCTTACCGGGAGTCGCGCTTCGCCTGCGCCCTGGCCACCTGGCTGCGGACGCTCCCCCGCACCGATCGCGGCACATGGTTCTCGACTTCCACGCGCGCCTTGCCGCGAACGACCTTGGCGGGCCCTCGCGTCTTCGCCGCGGGCTTGGCCGGCTTGGCCTTCTGCTTCAGCGCCAGCGCCTTCTTCGCGCTGGCGACCAGTTCGGCCTTGGCCTTGATCTCGCCGCGGCGCGCCGTCTCCGTGTCGAGCCGGGCGAGCGCCGCCGTTAGGACCTCGAGCTTCACCTGCGAACCCTCGTCGGCCTTCGGCGGCGTCGCGCCGCGCGGCCGCGCCTTGCCGCGCATCTCGCGCCGCTGCCGATCGGCCACCGTCCTCGCCCGGTCGCGGCGCGTGCGCAGGCGCTTCACCAACCGGTTGAGTTCGGCGTCGGTCATCGCCCGCGCGGCGCGGACGCCCGACATCTCCACCAGTTCGCGCTCGCTCTCGCTGAGAGCGCGCAGTTCCTGCTTCTTCGTGATTGCCATCATTGGTCTCCTTGAAGGGGACCCCTCCTTGCCAATCAATTTCGCGCGCGTCTACCTCAGGGCCTGCCAAAGAAGCGCAATGCCCGACACGGCCATCACGACGTCGAGCATGTACTGGAACGCGGTGACGCTCAGACGTTCGACGATCAGGCGGGCGAGATAGGTGCCGGCCATCACCGAGGAGCCGGTGATCAACCCCTTGATCGCGATGTCGGTCGGGAGCGCGCCGAATACCTGGAACGTGACGGCCTTGCTGATGTAGAGGGCGAGCGAGCCCGCGGCTTCGGTGGCGATGAACGCCCCTTTGACGAGTCCGTGCGCGGCGAAGGCCGGCACGCTGAGTGGTCCGGTCGAGACCACGATGCCGGTCAGGAAGCCGATCACGATGCCGGCCAAGAGCATGCCGCCATAGCCCAACACGATGTTGCGCCGGGCGAGCCAGCGGCGGCCGGGAATCATCGCGAGAAAGAAGACGCCAAGCGCCGTCTCGACCGTGTTCTCGGGCAGGGCCAGCAGGGTGCGGGCGCCCAGGGCCGCCGCGGGAACGCCGCCCAGTGCGTAGGCCGCGGACGCGCGCCAATCAATGTGACGCCACCAGGCGGTGATCTTGGCGAAGTTGGACATCAGCGCGACGACCGCCATGATCGGCACCGCCTCGCGCGGCCCGAAGACCATGACCAGAACCGGCAACAGGATGACCGTCGCGCCGGTCCCGACGACGCCGCTCACCGTCCCGGCGATCAGCCCGACGAACAGGACGAGGGCGTAGCTCAGCATTTCGCTCATCTTGTCATCCGCCCCCGTTCAGCGAGGGCGGAATGCCGCGAGTGCAGAGCGAGGTCCGCCTCAGTACCCGATGTTCGGCCGCAGCCACTTCTCCGCCTGCTCGATCGAGACGCCGCGGCGCTTGGCATAGTCCTCGACCTGGTCCTTACCGATGCGGGCGACGCCGAAATACTGCGCGTCGGGATGGGCGAAGTAGTAACCCGAGACCGCCGAGGTCGGCATCATCGCGAAGCTCTCGGTGAGCTGGATGCCGGCGTTCTGGCCCGCGTTCAGCAGCCGGAACAGTTCGGGCTTCTGGCTGTGGTCGGGGCAGGCGGGATAGCCCGGCGCCGGGCGGATGCCGCGATACTTCTCGCGCACCAGCTCCTCGTTAGTGAGCGCCTCCTCGGGGACGTAACCCCACAAGGTCTTGCGCACCCGCTCGTGCAGCCGCTCGGCGAAGGCCTCGGCCAGGCGGTCGGCCAGCGCCTTCAGCAGGATGTCCGAATAGTCGTCATGGTCGGCCTTGAAGCGCGCGAGATGCTCCTCGATGCCATGGCCGGCGGTGACGGCAAAGCCGCCGATCCAGTCGGCCTCGGGCGAGATGAAGTCGGCCAGGCACATGTTGGCGCGGGGCGCCCGCTTCTCGATCTGCTGGCGTAGGAAGAAAAGTCGCGAGATCTCCTTGGTGCGCGTTTCGTCGCTGTAGATCACCACGTCGTCGCCCTCGCGGCGGCACGGCCAGAAGGCGACCACGCCCTTGGCCGTCAGCCACTTCTCGCGCACGATCAGGTCGAGCATCTTGCGCGCGTCGGCGTAGAGTTTCTTGGCGCTGTCGCCGACCACGGGATCCTCGAGGATGGCCGGATAGTTGCCGGCCAGCTCCCAGGCGCGGAAGAACGGTGTCCAGTCGATCCGTTCCACCAGCTCGTGCAGCGGGTACTCAGCGAACACGCGCGTGCCGGTGATGGCGGGCTTGGGCGCCGTGTAGGCCGACCAGTCGATCTTGAAGTCGTTGGCGCGCGCGGCTTCGAGCGCGATCACCTTTTCCTTGGTGCCGCCCGCGCGCTCGACCCGGATCGCCTCGTATTCGGCGGCGACCTTGATGGCGAAATCCTCGGCCTGCGAGCCCGATTCCGAGACCAGCGCCGAGCAGACGCCAACGGCGCGCGAGGCGTCGAGCACATGAATGGTCGGGCCGGCGTAGCGCGGCGCGATGCGCAGGGCCGTGTGGACCTTCGAGGTCGTGGCGCCGCCGATCAGCAGCGGC
>CAIYWM010000080.1 GCA_903929895.1 uncultured Alphaproteobacteria bacterium | reverse complement strand
GTTCAAACCCGGCAGAGGTCGGCTCTGCAAAATGCTGATAAACCGAGGGCAAATAACTAAACCGGATTGGAGGTCGGTTTAGTTGTTGCGGAGAGAACGGGCCCAAAGAGAGAGAAACGCGGCTTTTCCGGCGGCTGCCGACCGCAAGACGGTTTAGCTATTTCTCGCCCACCCTGGCGGCATATGGGCTTTCTCGGTGGCGTGAATTTCAAGGGAGAAAGTCACGCACGGCGTTAATGGCGGAGGGAAAGGACCTGGGATCCAACGGTCTCTTAGGCGGGCGGGGTGCTACGCGGGCGCAATTCCCGCCTCGGCGTCCGAACGCTTCGGCCGCCCATCAGGCAAGGCGATCGCGCAGGAGCGCCAGCGTGCGGCGGCGCGCCTGGCCGGCCGCCGCTTCGTTGTAGGGCGGGTAGCCCCGGCGGTTGAAGCCGTGCTCGGTGCCCGGGTACACGTGGATATCGCCCCCCGCCTCGCCGCCCATGCGCGCCCGGATCGCCGCCACCGTGGCCTCGGGGACGTGGGGATCGTCGCTGGCGAAATGCATCAGGATCGGGCAGCCACGCTTGCCGGCCTCGTCGAGGTGCTGGTCGATCTGGACGCCGTAGTAGCTCACCGCGGCATCGACCGGCAGGCGGGTGCTGGCCAGGTAGGCAAACTTGCCGCCGAGACAGAAGCCCATAACGCCGACCTTGCCGGTGCAGTCCGGGCGGGCGCGCAGGGACGCGACGATGTCGCCCAGGTCGCGGGCGAACTGGTCGGTGTCGAGCTCGGCCCACAGCGCACGTGCCTTAGCGCGGCCCTCGTCGGTGTATGCAAGGTAGCAGGCCGCCTCCTGCCGCCAGAAGACATCCGGCGCCAGGGCGACGAACCCGTCGGCGGCGTAGCCGTCGGCCACCGAGCGGATGTGCGGGTTGGTATTGAACACCTCCGGCAGCACGACCAGCGCCGGCGCCGGCAACCGCGCGGGCAATGCCAGGTATGCCGCGAACTGTCCGCCGTCGGATGCCGTCAGCCTGATCTCTTCGCCCATGACTTTTCCCTCTTCCGCTTTCGAGCGCCACGCTAGACAGCGAGCTTGCACGCCGGAAGTGATGGCTTCCGCCCGCCGCCAGCCAGCGTGTATACGATCGGGCAGCAGGGTGACAGCCCGCGCGGCCGTCGTCGGCTGGGATGGCTGCGCCCCAACTCGCTGCAACCCGACGACATGAGAACTGCCATGCAATTCATAGACGGCAAGGAGAGCCTCGTCGTCGACGCGCTCGACGGGCTCTTGCGCAGCAGCGGCGGCGCCAATCTGGCGCGTCTCGATGGCTATCCCGGCATCAAGGTCGTTCTCCGCACCGACCACAAGCCCAGTCGCGTCGCCATCGTCGCGGGCGGTGGTTCCGGTCACGAACCGGCGCATGCCTCCTTTGTCGGCAAGGGCATGTTAACCGCCGCTGTCTGCGGCGAGGTCTTTGCCTCGCCGTCGATTGACGCCGTGTTCGCCGCGATCATGGCGGTGACGGGCAAGGGCGGCTGCCTCGTCATATTCAAGAACTACACCGGCGACCGCCTGAACTTCGGCCTCGCCGTGGAACGCGCCCGCGCGCTCGGCAAGAAAGTCGAGGTCGTGATCGTGAAGGACGACATCGCGCTGCCGGATATTCCCCAACCACGCGGCATCGCCGGCGTAATGTTCGTGGAAAAGATTGCAGGCCACTACGCCGAGAAGGGGGCGGACCTGAAAACCGTCGCGGCCATGGCCCAGAAGGCCGCCGATGGCCTGGTCTCGCTTGGCATTTCGCTGTCCTCGTGCACGCTTCCGGGCGTTGGCCGCGAAGACCGTGTTCCGGATGGCAAGGCCGAGCTCGGCCTTGGCCTCCATGGCGAGCCGGGCGTCGATCTGGTGAATTTCGAAGGGGCGCGCCAGGCGGCACTCGTGGTCGTCGACCGCCTCTTTGCCGCTGCAAAGCCGGCGCGCTCCTATGCACTTCTGGTCAACAACCTCGGCTCCACTACGGCGCTGGAGATGAACCTGCTCACCAATGAAGTGCTGGCAAGCAGGCGGGGCGCGAAAGTGAAACTGGTGCTGGGCCCTGCGATGCTTGTGTCCTCTCTCGACATGCACGGCTTCTCCTTGAGTCTTCTGCCCCTAACGCCTGATTTCGAGAAGGCGCTGCTTTCGCCGGCAAGCCCACTGGTCTGGCCGCCGATCCGCACCCACGTAAAACCGAAGCTCCTGAAGTTGCCCCGGGAGATGAAGAGCAAACCCGCTAAGGCGAGCAGGAACCGGACGCTGAGCGCCCTGGTGAGCCGGGCCTGCGACATTCTCATTGCTGCCGAGGGACGCCTCAACGCGCTCGATGCCAAGGTGGGCGACGGAGATACCGGCTCAACCGTAGCCACGGCAGCCCGTCACCTGCAGACAGCGCTGCCCTTGATGCCGCTTGCCAGGCTCGACCGCTTCTT
>CAIYWM010000079.1 GCA_903929895.1 uncultured Alphaproteobacteria bacterium | reverse complement strand
TCATCTTCGGAAGCCGGCACTCTCCTGCGGACCGCGGCCGTGTCCAGCCACTTTCGCGCCCGATCGACCTCGGAGAAGATCCGCATCGGCCGGCGGGGCATTGCGAGAATCCCGAGGCCCCGGGAAAGCAGCGGGTACTTGTCAGTGGGGATGACAACGGCGAGAGGTCCGAGGGGTGCGCCGTCACCGTGGAGGGCGCGCATCCGGACGCCGATGTTCAGGATGTCGAGGGGGCCCAACCTGGTATCCGCCTGACTGCCGTCGAACAGCTTCCGATACCCGAGCGCGCCGGAGCCCACCAGCGCATCCAGCATCCGGTGGACATCGTCCGCTTCGACGAGGCCCGAGCAGGTGACCTCGAAAATCTTTGCCTCTGAATCGATCGTCCAATGCACGGGCATTGTCGATGCTCCCAACTCAATCCCACTGGCCACCTGGCCAAGTGGCCAACTGGCCAAATGAATACAGTTGGAGACTGTACTATTTGCGGCGGCGTTGCAATATCATCATGCACAAGCTGCCCGAGCAAAGTATAGTGTCGGCATCAAAGGCATCCACATGCGCAGCATACTTGCGGACGAGCGGTTTCCTTGCCACTTGGATAGGCGGGAAAAACCTGACGAAAGTGAAGTCGTCCGAACCTCTCACAAGGGGTTGGGCAGGCCGTTGGGGAGGCCGTCATGACGTCGCTGGTCAACAATCTGGGCGGTACCGCCGGGTTCGGTGAGTTCTCTCTCCCCGCGAACGACGATGGCTCGACGGGGTTCATCGACCTCACGCCGATCTTCGGCACGCAAGGCATCAACTTCTTCGGCCGCTACTACACGGGCTTCTATCTCAACAACAACGGCAGCGTGACCTTCAACGCCGCCTCCAGCAGCTTCACGCCAAGTTCGATCACGGGCTCGACGAGCAATCCGATCATCGCCGCCTACTGGACCGATATCGACACGCGCGGCGGCGCGGTTGCGCCGACGCCGGGCGGCACGTCGACCGGCACGAACCTGCTCTGGTACGATCTCGACTCCGTCACCAAGACCTTCACCGCCACCTGGGACGATGTCGGCTACTATAGCGGCCAGACCAACAAGCTGAACGCCTTCCAGCTCAGCATCCAGCAGATCAACGCGGAAGGCGACTTCGACATCACCTTCCGTTACGAGAACGTCGACTGGACCACCGGCGGCGCATCCGGCGGCAGTAACGGTCTGGGCGGCACGCCGGCCAGGGCCGGCTACAGCGCGGGAAATGGCGTCAAGTACTACGAACTTCCGCAATCCGGCACCCAGGCGGATCTGCTCGCACTCGAGAGCGCCAGCAACGTCGGCACGCCGGGCACTTTCGTGTTCTCGGTGCGCAACGGCGTGCCGACGGTGGGCATCACCGCCGGTGACGCCGCGATCGACGAGGGCGACGGCGGCGATCCCACCTACCTCAGCATTCCGGTCTTCCTGACCGAGGCTTCGACCTCGACCGTCACCGTCCATTACACGACCGCGAACGGCAGCGCGCGTGCCGGGCAGGACTATGTCGCCCAGAGCGGCATCCTCACCTTCGCGCCCGGGGTGACGCAGCAGAACATCCTCATCGCCATCGCCGGCGATGCGGTTGTCGAGGGCAGCGAGACCTTCACCGTCACCCTGTCCGAGCCATCGGAGGGCGCGTCGATCCTTGATGGCAGCGCGGCGGGCACGATCGTCGACGACGATGCCTCCTTGTCGATCGCGGCGGCCAGCGCCGACGCGGCGGAAGGCAACGCGGGCACCACGGCACTAACTTTCACCGTCACACGCGCCGGCGACACCGACCGGCCGGCCACCGCCAGCTGGACTGTGAGCGGACCGGCGGTCAGCGGCGCCGATTTCGCCGGTGGCACGCTGCCGTCCGGCACGGTCACGCTGGGAATCGGCGAGACTTCCAAGACGATCACCCTCCATGTCGCCGGCGACACCCAGTTCGAAGGCGATGAGAGCTTCACCGTCACCCTGTCCTCCCCGGGCGCGGGCACCAGCCTCGGCACGGCCTCGGCCACGGGCATCATCCGCAACGACGATTCCGCACCGGCATCGCTGTCGATCGCCGCCACCAGCGCCAGCAAGCGCGAAGGCCAGTCGGGCAGCACGCCCTTCACCTTCACCGTGACCCGCACCGGCGACCTGAGCGGCGCCGCCAGCGCCCAGTGGGCCGTCACCGGCCCCGCCGTCACC
>CAIYWM010000078.1 GCA_903929895.1 uncultured Alphaproteobacteria bacterium | reverse complement strand
CGCAGCCGCGGACCCTGCTGGGGCACGTTCTGCGTCGTCGTGATGTTGACGACGGTCGGCATCAATTTGTCGACCAGCTCGGAAAAGCTTTCCGTCGGCTGGCGCGCCCAAGCCGGCTCCGTCGCCACGAGACCAAGCGACGCGATGGCCGCGAGAGCGGCTCCTCTGAAATAGCCTTGAAAATCAGCTAGAATCACGACCGACCTCCAACGGCGCTCAAGGCCAAACGGTCGGTACGGCCGGCGCCGCGCGTTAGAGTTCCTGTCTACCTGCGGCCCGATTGTGGCGCAAATAAAGAGGCCGTTATCAGGCCCGTATTTGCTGCGTTTTTCACGTGTCTCCAAAAAGAAACCGGCGGCGTGGCAGGAGTGCCACAGCCGCCGGTTCGGTACGATCCTTGCCGGTTCCTACTGCTTCGGCGCCGGGAGCCCCGACGGGTCGTTGAAGAAGCGGAAGAAGTCGTTGTCCGGGCTCAGCAGCATGGTCGAGCCACCCGAGCCAAACGCCTGCTTGTAGGCCTCCATGCGCCGGTAGAAGGCGTAGAACTCCTTATCCTTGCTGAACGCCTTGGCGTAGATCTCCGTCGCCGCCGCGTCGCCCTCACCTCGCAGGACCTGACCCTTCAGCCCGGCATCGGCCTTGATGACCGCGACTTCGCGGTCGGCCGTCGCCTTGATGCGGGCATTCTCCTCGTCGCCCTCGGCGCGAAGCTGGCCGGCCTCGCGCTCGCGGTCGGTCTTCATGCGGTTGTAGACCGACTGGGAGTTGGCCTGCGGCAGGTCGGCACGCTTGATGCGGACGTCGACCGTCTGGACACCCAGCTCCATGGTCTTGACGTTCACCCGCCGGGTGATGTCGTCCATGAGGCTGGCGCGCTGGTCGGTCAGCACCGCATGCAGCGGCACCGACGAGAGCACGCCGCGGATCTCGGAGTTGATCAGCGAGTCGAGCAGCCCGCGCAGGGTCGTCTCGCCTCCCGGCACGGTCTGCGCATAAAGCTTGGCCGCGACGATTTTGTAGCGGGCATAGGCGTCGACCACGAGGCGCTTCTGGTCGCCGGCAATGATCTCGAACTCCTCGGCTTCATAGTCGAGCAGTCGACGGTCGATCCGCTGGATATCCTGGATCAACGGCAGCTTGGCGTAGAGGCCGGGCGCGGTCTTCGGCTCGCCCACGATGGCGCCGAACTGACGGACCAGGACCTGCTTGGTCGGGTCGACCGTGTAGAAGGTCTGGCTCACGAGGAAGCCAACGATCGCGAGGGCGATCAGCGCAATGATCGAACGGTTGCTCATCGCGTGGCTCCCGGCAGCGGCTGGGGTGCGCGCGGCGGCTGCGGCCCGACACCCGGAGTCTGACCCGAGCGCAGCTCGGGCAGCGGCAGATAGGGCAGCACGCCGCCGTTATTGGTCGTTCCCTTGTCGACCAGGACCTTGTTCACGTTGCGCAACACCTCTTCCATCATGTCGAGGTAGAGACGCTCGGTCGTGATGTCCTTGGCCTTGGCCCACTGCTCGTAGACCTGGTCGAAGCGCTGGGCGTCACCGCTCGCCCGCGCCACGGTCTCGGCCTTGTAGGCTTCGGAGCGCTGGATGATCGATTCCGCCTCACCCTTTGCCCGGGGGAGCTGCTGATTGCGGTAGGTGTTGCCCTCGTTAATCAGCTTCTCCTTGTCGGCGCGCGCGGCCTGGACGTCGCGGAACGCCGCGATGACCTCCTGGGGCGGGTCGACGCGCAGGAGCTGGATCTGCGAAATGCGGACGCCGAGCCCATACTCGTCGAGAATGCTCTGCAGCAGATCCTTGGTGTCCTGCTCGATACGGCTGCGGCCCTCGGTCTGGGCATATTGCAGGTTCGACTTGCCGATCACCTCGCGCATCGCGGCCTCGGCGCCGGCCCGCACGTTTTCCTCGGGATTGCGCACGTCGAATGCGTACTTGAAGACGTCCTTGATCTGCCAGAGCACCGCAAACTCGATGTCGACGATGTTTTCGTCGCCGGTCAGCATCAGGTTTTCCGTCGAAGTCGGACGCGGCCCACGGGTATAGGGCGTCGTCGCCTGGGCGCCGCGAGAGCCGATGACGGTACGGCGCTGGTCCTGCACGTTCACGACCACGCGGTCGCCGATCGGGGCCGGCAAATTGTAGTGCAGGCCGGGCTCGACGGGTTTGCCATAGGGCTTGCCGAACACGAGCTGGATGGCCTGCTGGTTGGGCTGCACGCGGAAGAAGCCGGTGGCCAGCCAGATCACGAGTGCGCCCAGGACCACCAGGGCGATGCCTTTGTAGGTGCCGAAGCCACCGGGCATGAGGTTCTTGAGGCGCTCCTGACCCTTGCGGATCACGTCTTCCATGTCGGGCGGGCGCCGCGAGCCGAACGGACCGCCGCCACCGCCCTTGTTGCCACCGCCACCGCCGCCGCCCCAGGGACCGCCGCCGCCACCGCCGCCACCACTGCCGCCGCCGCCGCCCCAGGGGCCGCCGCCGCCGTTGTTATTCCACGCCATTTTTCACCTCAGGGCCCCTGCTGCCGCTTATCACCGCGCTTGGGCGCGTTGTCTCTTTTGATTTCCAGACGCTCTGCATATATGTGACCACAGGCCCACCTTCAATCAAGCGGCGGACGTGAAATTGCGCCGCAGCGGAAGCAGCAGAACATGGCGGAAATCACCGAATCGGCCGTCCGCAAGCTTCTCGATGGCGTAATCGATCCCGTCACGGGCCGCAGCGTCGTGGCACTCGGCATGGTGAGCGGTGTCGCGACCCGCGCCGGCCATGTCGCGGTCACCCTCGAGGTCGATCCGGCGCGCGGCACGGCGCTCGAGCCGCTGCGCCAGGCCTGCGAACAGGCGATCCGGGCGATGCCCGGCGTTCTCTCGGCGACCGCGGTGATGACGGCGGAACGCGCCGCGCCGCCCCCGCCACCGGCCGCGGGCGGCCACCACGGCCACAGCCATGGCGCCCCCGCCGCCAAGACGACCGGCGGCGGCGGCCGGATCGACGTGCCGGGCGTGAAGCACATCATCGCCGTGGCGTCCGGCAAGGGCGGCGTCGGCAAGTCGACCACCGCCGTCAACCTGGCGCTCGGCCTCGCCGCCAACGGGCTCGCGACCGGGCT
>CAIYWM010000077.1 GCA_903929895.1 uncultured Alphaproteobacteria bacterium | reverse complement strand
TTTCCTCTCACGCTGCCTCGGGCCGCTCCTCGTAGCAATGGCACTGGCTCTTGGTGCCTGCGATCCGCAGCCGCCGATGTCGACGGCGACCATCCAGCAGCCCTCGCAGGGTACGCAGAACCTGCGGCTGGGCGAATATCGCGTTGCGCCGGGCGACCGGCTGCGCGTGACGGTCCTGTCGGATACCGAGCTGTCCGGGGAGTACGAGGTCGACTCGAC
Organism: uncultured Alphaproteobacteria bacterium; assembly: GCA_903929895.1. Taxonomy (GTDB): domain Bacteria; phylum Pseudomonadota; class Alphaproteobacteria; order Reyranellales; family Reyranellaceae; genus Reyranella. Next base: position 4,277 of record CAIYWM010000077.1, on the reverse strand, counting down.
AGGCATGATCTCGCCGCGCATGGCGGGCCGGGTGGTCGTACTGGGTATGACGATGCCGGAGATCGAGGCGATGCTGGCGGACCGTTATCGTTCGGGCGGCTATCTCCGCAATCCGCGGATGAGTGTCGACCTGGTCTCTCGGCGTCCGTTCTACATCATCGGTGAGATCAGCCGTCCGGGATCGTTCCCTTACGTATCGGGGATCAATGTTGTGCAGGCGATTGCAATCGCGGGTGGGTATACGCGGCGCGCTTCGAAGACGCGCATCACCATCCAGCGGTTCAACGCGCAGCAGGGGCAGGAAGAGACGGTCACGGAAGATTCCCCGGTGGGGCCGGGCGACATCATCCGGGTGCCGGAGCGTTGGTTCTAGAGCTTGGCGTAAGGCGTTGAAGTAGGGCGTTTGGCGTAAGTCTTGGGGATGGGTGGTGTGGGGCCGCCCGTCGGATAGGGTGGCGTACAGGATGCGGTCCCGCAAGGGACCGAATTGGTGCGCTGTTCAATCGGGTGTCGTCGCGAGTTGTCTTTTTCGCGGAGTGTAGTGGGATGGGATCTTTGCCGAGGGCGGACCACATGGTGGATGAGCCTAATCAGACTCGAATGGTGCCCGCTTTGGAGGCGCCACTCGCGCCCGTGCGTCCTGTCGAGTCGCCGAACGAACTGTGGGAATGGCTGCGACTGCTCAACCGCCGCAAGGCGTTGATCATCGGATGCGGCCTCATTGCGACAGCGCTCATGGCGCTCGTGATCGCCCAGGCCACGCCGCTCTACAAGGCATCGTCGCGCATCATGCTCGATACGCGAACGTTCAAGGTGGTGAGCACCGAGGCCGCGCTGTCGGGCGTCGACACGCTCAACATGGGTGCGATCCAGAGTGAACTGGAGGTCATCCAGTCCGAGTTCCTGATCGGCCGCGTCGTCGACAAGCTCGGTCTTGCGAACAACCCCGAATTCAATGGCACCAAGCCGCCGGGCTTCATCGACAATGCCCTGCAGCCGCTGCGGGATTTGTGGAGCACCGGTATCTCCACCCTGCTGGCGCCGCCGGCGAAGCCGCAGCAGGCGACGCCTGCGACCGCGCCGGTCCGCACCGGCCGACCTGCCGAGGACAGTGATCCTCGCCGCCGCGCCGCGATCGGTGCCGTCGCCAGCCGCCTGAGCGTCACGCTGCTCGGGCGCACCTTCGTCATCCTGATCAACGTGGAAAGCCCCGACGGCACCATGTCGGCGCGCATCGCCAACGCGATCGCCGAGGCCTATCTCGCCGACCAGATCGACACCAAGAACGAGGCCAACCGGCGTGCCACGGAGTGGCTTGAGCAGCGTCTGGCGGAACTGCGTCGCAACCTGCAGGTCGCGGAAGAGGCGGTCGCCGCTTATCGTCGCGACAAGGGGCTGGCCGGCAGCCCGGAGGGCGCCGTCTCGACCCAGACGCTGTCCGATCTCAACGCCCGCTACACGGCCGCCAAGGGCCGGCGCATCGAGCGGGAAGGCCGTCTGATCGCACTCAGCAAGGCGAGCCTGAACCCGGGCGAACTCGCCAACATCCCGGAAGTGTCGGGCAACGCGACCCTGTCGGCGCTGCGCATCCAGGACGTCGATCTCACCCGCAAGAGCGCGGAGCTTTCCTCGCAACTCGGCGAGAACCATCCCAAGATCCAACAGGTCCGCAACGAACTGGCCTCGATCCGGGCTCGCTTCATCACCGAGACCCAGCGCATCACGCTCGCTGTCCGTGCCGAACTCGACGCGGCCAAGTCGGAGGAGGACGAACTCAAGGAACTCGTCGACAAGGCGTCCGTGGTTTCCGGCGCGGCCAGCCAGTACGAGGCCGAGCTCAAGCAGCTCGAGCGCGAGGCGCAGTCCAACCGTACCCTGTACGAGGGCTTCCTGACGCGCTTCAAGGAACTGCGCGAGCAGCAGGATATCCAGCGCGCCGACGCCCGTATCCTCGCCTATGCCCACCCGTCGGGCGCGCCCTCATCGCCGAACTACAAGACCGGCCTGATGGCGGCGTTCATCATCGGTTCGATGCTTGGCATGGCGGGCGCCGTCGCCGCGGAGAAGCTGGACCGCGTGTTCCGCTCGGCCTCCCAGGTCGAGGAAGCTACCGGCGTCGGCGTTCTCGGCATGGTGCCGGAGGTCAAGGGACCGGCGACCACGCGTTCCAACGTCGTGGCGCACGTGCTCGAGAACACGACATCTCCGGCCGCAGAGTCGATACGAGCGGTGTTTACCGCCATCAGTCTCGGCAGCCTCGACCGGCCACCGCGTATCATCGCGATAACCTCCTCGACGCCGAGCGAGGGCAAAACCACCTTCGTGGCCGCCCTCGGCGGGTTGCTGACGAAGATGAACGCGTCTCGTCGCGTGCTTGTCGTCGATCTCGACCTCCGGCAGGCTCGTCTGTCGGCGGCGCTCGGCCTCAAGGATCGTGGCGGTACGATCGACGAATACCTGATGGGCATCAAGACGCTGGAAGAGTGCACCCGGCGCCATGACCTGTCGGGCGTGGATTACATCTGTGCCCGTCCGAGCACGCCCAACGCACCGGAAATTCTCGAGTCGCACGCCATGAAGGCGGCCCTCGGAGTATTTGCGGAGCGCTATGATCTCGTGATCCTGGACGGGCCGCCGGTGATGGCAGTCTCGGACGCACGCATCATCTCGCGCCTGGCCGACTACACGGTCTTCATCGTGCAGTGGGCGAAGACTCCTCGCGAGGTGGTGAAAACGGCGATTTCGGCGCTGCTGAACGTCAGCAGCCATGTCGGTATCGTCATCAATCGCGTCAACCTGGCCAAGCACGCTCGCTACGGCTACGGCGATCACGGCGACTACTACTCTCGTTATCGTGGCTACTACGGCTCGGGCATCGACGTCGCAGCCAATGCCTCGAGCCGGCCGCCGCTCACGCTGGCCTCGAAGGGGTAGGTCCTCGCTGCCGCGCCCTGCGGGTCCGCAGGGTCGGCTTCACGCTGCCGATGCAGGCTCTGGCGGTCTCACAGGCGCCAGAGCGTAACGCCCTCGGGTGTGGCCGCACGGTCGAGCAGGCCTGTCACGTCGGCGACGAAGCCGCCCGCCGCCGGCTTGAGCAGGGGCTTGACGAGGGACCAGCCGCCCTCGCGATAGACACGATGGGCAACTGCAAGAACCACGGCATCGGCGGGCTTCAGTTCGTCGAGCGGCGTCAGCCCGAGATCATATTCCTCGCGCAGCAGGCCGCCATCGGCCATCGGGTCATGAAGCTGTACCGCGATCCCGAAATCCTCGAGTTCGCGCACGATGTCGACCACACGGGTATTGCGGATATCGGGCACGTTCTCCTTGAACGTCACGCCCAGGACCGTGACCACTGGACGGCCGTTGCCGGCATGTCGCATGACGCTGCGCACCACCCGGTTGGCCACGTGCACGCCCATGCTGTCATTGACGCGGCGACCGGAGTGGATGACGTGGGGGTGATAGCCCACTTCCTCGGCCTTGTGGGCGATGTAGAAAGGGTCGACGCCGATGCAATGGCCGCCGACGAGGCCGGGCTTGAAGGGCAGGAAGTTCCACTTGGTGCCGGCCGCGTCCAGCACGTCGCGCGTGTCGATCCCGAGCCGATCTGAGATCAGTGCCACCTCGTTGATCAGCGCGATGTTCACGTCGCGCTGGGTGTTCTCGAGGACCTTGGCAAATTCGGCGACCTTGATCGATCCGGCCCTGTGCGTGCCGGCCGTCACGACGGCGCGATAGGTCGCGTCGACGATGTCGAGCGTCTCGGCCGTGTCCGCCGACACGATCTTCAGGATGTTGTCGAAGCGGCGCTCCTTGTCGCCGGGATTGATGCGCTCTGGTGAGTAGCCGACATTGAAGTCGGCTTTCCATTTGAGTCCGGAGGTCTTTTCCAGCACGGGAATGCAGATGTCTTCGGTAACACCGGGAAAGACGGTCGACTCGTAGACCACGATATCGCCGCGCTTGAGGGTCCGTCCGATGGTCTGGGAAGCGCCTTTCAAGGGGGCGAGGTCGGGCTGCTTGCTGGCATCGATCGGTGTCGGCACGGTCACGATGTGGAAATCGGCGGCGGCAAGATCCCGAGGATCCGAGGAGTAGCGCAGACCGGGCGCCTTGAGCAGGGCCGGCTCGACCTCGCCTGTGCGGTCATGGCCGCGGGAGAGTTCGGCGATGCGGCGGCTGTCTATGTCGAAGCCCAGCACCTGATAGCCGGCACGGCCGAAGCCGACGGCCACGGGCAGGCCGACATAGCCCAGCCCGATGACGGAGATATG
>CAIYWM010000076.1 GCA_903929895.1 uncultured Alphaproteobacteria bacterium | reverse complement strand
GGCGAGTTCCCGCAGCCCAACGAGTGGATCCATCTCTGGCGCTACAAGAACCTGCAGGAGCGCTTCGAGGCCCGTGCCGCGGCGATGAAGGATCCGGCGTGGCAGGCCTATCTCGCCAAGGGCCCGGCCAAGCTGCAGGAGATGCATTCCACCCTGCTACTGCCGACGAACTATTCGCCGCTGAAGTAGTAACGACGTAGTTGTCATCCTGAGCGCAGCGAAGGATCCTTCGCCTGCGGCTCAGGATGACAATTGTTTTGTGAGTACGCGCATGGACACTTTCGACGACAGTCTTGCCTTCGTGAAGTTCGGCGTGGGCCAGCCGGTGACGCGCAAGGAGGATCCGGTCCTCCTGCGAGGTGAGGGCCGCTACACCGACGACATCAATCTTCCGGGCCAGGCCCATGCGGTGATGGTGCGCAGCCGCAACGCGCACGGATTGCTGAAGGGTATCGACATGTCCGAAGCGAAGGACATGCCGGGCGTGCTGATGATCCTGACGGCGGCCGATCTCGATGAGGCGGGCTTCGGCCCGCTGGTGTGCCCGCTCAACCTCCCGCAGAGGGACGGCACGCCGATGAAGCGGCCGCCGCGCTGGTCGCTGGCGAAGGGCAAGGTGCGGTTCGTGGGCGAAGTGGTGGCGATGGTCGTTGCGGAGACGGCGCTGCAGGCGAAGGACGCCGCGGAAGCCGTGATGCTCGACATCGAGGAACTGCCGGCCGTGACCAGCCCCGAAGCGGCGCTGGCGGAGGGTGCGCCGCAGATCCATGCCGAAGCACCGGGCAATCTCGTACTCGATTTCCACTTCGGCGACGCCGAGGCCGTCGCCAAGGCATTTGCCGAAGCCGCGCACGTCACGCGGCTCGAGATCGATTCCCAGCGCATCGTGGTCAACGCCATGGAGCCGCGGTCGGCCATCGGCTCCTACGACACGGCCAGGGACCGCTGGGTCCTGAACGTCGGCTGCCAGGGCGTGTTCGGCCTGCGCGGTGGCCTGGCCAACGACGTGCTCAAGGTCACGCCTGACAAGCTGCATGTGCTGACCGGCAATGTCGGCGGTTCGTTCGGCATGAAGGCACCGCCTTATCCGGAATATGGGCCGCTGCTGCTGGCGGCGAAGAAGCTCGGCCGTCCGGTGAAATGGACCGACGAGCGTTCCGAGAGTTTCCTGTCCGATCATCACGGCCGCGATCACGAGCGTGTCGCCGAACTGGCGCTCGACAAGGACGGCAGGTTCCTCGCGGTGCGGCTCACCGGCTACGGCAATGCCGGCGCCTACATCTATCCGCCGATGCCGGCCACGACCAACGCGGTGAAGAACCTGATCGACGTCTACCGGACGCCGGCCATGGAGGTGAATTCCAAGATCGTCTTCACCAACTGCACGCCGATCGCGGCCTATCGCGGCGCGGGCCGTCCCGAAGGCAACTATTTCATGGAGCGCCTGATCGACACAGCCGCCCGCGAGATGGGCATCGACGGCATCGAGTTGCGGCGGCGCACTCACATTGCGCCGGAGCAGATGCCGTACAAGTCGCCGGCCAACAATCTCTACGATTCGGGCGAGTTCCGCGCCATCCTCGACGAGACGCTGCAGATCTCCGACTGGGACGGCTTCGCGGCCCGCAAGGAAGAGAGCGCCAAGCGCGGCAAGCTGCGCGGCCGCGGCGTCGGCAGCTATCTCGAGGTGACGGCGCCGGCCGGCAAGGAGCATGGCGGCATCCGCTTCGAGCCCGATGGCGACGTCACCATGCTGAGCGGCACGCTCGACTATGGCCAGGGCCATGCCTCGGCCTTCGCCCAGGTTCTGACCGGCCTGCTGGGCATTCCCTTCGAGCGCTTCAAGCTGCTGCAGGGTGACAGCGACCAGCTCAAGGCGGGCGGCGGTACCGGCGGTTCACGCTCGGCGCTGGTGGGCGCGGAAGCCTTCCTCGAAGCCAGCAAGAAGGTCATCGACCAGGGCAAGCAGATCGCCGCGCATGTGTTGGAAGCGTCGGTCGCCGACATGGAATTCGACAAGGGCCGCTTCAAGATCGCCGGCACCGACCGCAGCATCGGCATCCTCGAGCTGGCGCAGAAGCTGCGCGACGGTCTCGCGCTGCCGGATGACGTACCGCAGACGCTCGACGTGGCGCATGTCTCCGACACGCCGCCTTCGTCGTTCCCCAACGGCTGTCATGTCTGCGAGGTCGAGATCGATCCCGAGACGGGCACGATCGAGCTGGTGCGCTACTTCATGGTCAACGACTTCGGCACGGTCATCAATCCGCTGCTGGTCGAAGGCCAGGCGCATGGCGGCGTCGTGCAGGGACTCGGTCAGGCGATCATGGAGCGCACCGTCTACGACGAGCAGGGCCAGCTGCTGACCGGCTCCTTCACCGACTACGCGCTACCCCGGGCGCAGGATGCGCCGAGCTTCACGATCCAGAGCCATCCCGTGCCGGCCAAGACCAATACGCTTGGCGTGAAAGGCTGCGGCGAGGCGGGCTGTGCGGGCGCCCTGCCGTCGATCATGAACGCCATCGTCGATGCGCTGGGCGGCAAGCACATCGACATGCCGGCCACGCCGGAGAAGGTGTGGCGGGCGCTGAATTCAGGCTGACAGTCCGGTATTCTTGTCATCCTGAGCGAAGCGAAGGATTTCGCGCCCGCTCGGGAGTCCATTGGTCCCTCCGCAAGGTCCTTCGCTGCGCTCAGGACGACGGTGGTTTTTGCGACGAGGACGCTTAACCCTTCGCCTCGATCTCGATCGTCTTCTTGACGGCGGGGCGCTCCAGCATGCGGGCATGGTGGGCTTCCAGCGCCGGGAAATCGCCCGGCTTGCGCTCGAGCTGGTCGCGGAAGCGCCAGTAGACGCGGAACAGGTGGATGTCGGCGATCGAGTAGCGATCGCCCAGGATCCACGTCCGGTCGCCCAGGCGCTTGTCGGCCACGGCATAGAGGTCGCGTGCCTCGGCGACGCCCTGCCGGATCGCGGGATGGATCGTCGAGGCGACGTAGGACATCCACGAGATGGCCTGTGCCTCGGCCTCGATGTCGCCCGCCGGCAGCAGGCCGGCCGCGGGATAGGTGCGGGCGAGATAGTAGAGGATGCCCGCCACCTCGGTGAGCGGGCGGCCGTCGATCATCAGCACCGGAACCTTGCCCGCGGGATTGACCGCGAGGAATTCGGCCGTGCGCGTTTCCTTGCGCGGCACCGAGACCGCGTGCTTCTCGAACGGGGCACCGACTTCGTGGAGGGCGATATGGGCTGCCATGGAGCTGGAGCCGGGCGAGTAGTATAAGGTGAGCATGGCCAACCGTACCACGCCTGTCCTCGTGGTCGAAGGTTGGTTATCCTGCGGTCATGATCACTCTTCTGCTGTCGTCCCACGCACAGCGTATCTGGGGCGAGCGCATCGCGGCCGCGGTGCCGCCGGGCACGCTGTCCTTCCTCACCGCCGAGGAGGCGCTGGCGGCCGAGGGCCCCAGCGCGGCCGACATCGCCTTCATGACCCGCGAGGTCACGGGCAAATCCAGCCCCACCAACCCGACGCCCGAGCTGCAGGGCTTCGACGCGGTGGTCGAGAAGTCGCCGAACCTGAAATGGCTGCAGATCCATCCGGCCGGTGCCGAGCGGCCGATCTATCGCGAGCTGCGGGCGCGCGGCGTGAAGGTGACGACCGCCTCGGGCGCGACCGCGGTCACCGTGGCGCACAGCACGCTCGGTGCCGTGATCGCGATCAACCGGCGTTTCCCGCTGCTCGCGGATGCCCAGCGTCGCCATGCCTGGGAGCCGCGACTGGCCGAGCGTTCGCCGCGCGACCTCGCGGGCCAGTGCGCCGTCATCGTCGGCATGGGCCCGATCGGCCGCAATATCGCGTCGCTGCTCGCGATGCTGGGCCTGCGCACGATCGGCGTGCGCCGGACGGCCGAACCGGTGGAGCCGTGCGAGAGGGTCGTCGCCTACGAGCAGCTGCACGAGGTGCTGCCGCAGGCCGACTGGCTGATCCTGTGCTGCCCGGCCTCGCCGGTGACGCGCGGCATTGCCAATGCGGCGGCCTTTGCCGCGATGCCCGAGGGTGCGCATCTGATCAACGTGGCGCGCGGCGAGATCGCGGTCGAGCAGGACGTCATTGCGGCGCTGCAGGGCGGCAAGCTCGCCGGCGCCTATCTAGACGTGTTCGTGCGCGAGCCGCTCGATCCGGCATCGCCGCTCTGGGACCTCCCCAACGTGCTGGTGTCGCCGCACACCGCCAGCCATTCGCTGGGACAGAACGAGGCGATCTTCGGCATCTTCCTCGAAAACCTGGCGCGCTTCCGCGCCGGTCAGGCGCTGCGCAACGACGTCGACAATCTCGGCTGAAGCGCCTGCTCCACGGCGCGCCGATCGAGGCGCGCCCGCAGACCGATCACGACCAGCTTGCCGGGCGTTGAGCCGACAGGCGCCGCGTCGATTTCGAAGCGTTGACCTACAACGTGCAGCGCGACCTTGTTCAGGATGCCCTTGGCGCGCAGCACGCCTGTGCCGGGTGCGCTGAGACGCCGGCCGAGTTCGATGACGTCGATGCCGTCAGGCACCTCCAGCTCAAGAGAGTCGTAGAGCGACGCCGCGTCGGGCGCCCCCGGCGTTGTGAGCGTGGCGGACAGGCGGGGTGTTGCACCGTCGCGCAGGCCGAGCAGCAGGTCCGGCACGATGTCGGCCCGTATCGCCGGAACGACTCGCGCCGTGGGAGTCTCCGTGCCGAGCCAGGCGAGCGTCTCCTGCAGGGAGGCCTCGTCGACGAGATCGCAGCGGTTGGCGACGACGAGGTCGGCGGAGCTGAGCTGTCGCGTGATCGTGTCGCCGAGATAGGCGTCGTTCGCCTGGGCGCGCACGGTCTCGACATCCACCATCACCACGATGCCGTCGATGCGATAGGGCAACATGAGGGTGACGGCGCTGGCCACCATGCCGGGCAGGGCGACGCCGCTGGTCTCCAGCACCACGCGCTCGATGTCCGGCCGCTGGGCGGGCAGCGCCATCAGCGTGTCCATGAGATCGGAGCCATAGCTGCAGCACACGCAGCCGCCGGAGATCTCCAGCGTGTCGCCGCTCGACGACACGATCAGGTCGCGGTCGATCGGCGTCGTGCCGAAATCGTTCACCAGCACGGCGAGCCGCTGACCATCAGCGGCGCGCAGCAGGCGATTGACCAGGGTCGTCTTGCCGGTGCCGAGATAGCCGCCGATCACCGTGACCGGCAGCCGCCCGCTTGGCAGAGTCCCGCTCACGCTCCGTTGGCGGGGAAGAGGCGGCCGCCCTGGACCGTGCCCCAGATGCGCACGTCCTTGAGCTTCTCCGGCGCGATCTCCAGCGGATCGTCCTCGAGCACCGCGAAGTCGGCGCGCTTGCCGCATTCGATCGAGCCGACCTCGCCGTCGAGCCTCAGCGTCCAGGCCGCGCCCAGGGTGATCGTGCGCAGCGCGTCGGCCACCGAGATGCACTCGGTGGTGCCCAGCACGCGGCCGCTGGCGGTGCGGCGGTTGACGGCGCCCCAGGCGGTGAAGAGCGGGCCGAGCGGGGTCACCGGCGCGTCGGAATGAATGGCGAGCGGCACGCCGCTGGCCAGCGCCGTGGCACACGCGTTCATGCGCATCGCCCGTTCCGGACCGACCGTCGTCTCGTAATGCTGGTCGCCCCAGTAGAAATGATGGTTGGGAAACAGGTTGGCGCACATGCCCAGCCGGGCCATGCGACGGAACTGGGCGGCATCGGCCAGCTGGCAATGCTGAAGCGTGAAGCGATGGTCGCGGGCCGGCTGGTCGAGCAGGGCGCCTTCCAGGCAGTCGAGTGCCATCTCGGTGGCCTGGTCGCCATTGGTATGGCTGTGGACCAGCACGCCCTTCTCGAGGGCAAGCTTGTAGACGCCCGCGATCGCCTCGGGCGGCGTGTACCACAGGCCGTTGGGCGCGCCATTGTAGTAGCCGGGCCAGCGCAGCCGTGCCGAGAAGCCCTGGATCGAGCCGTCGACGAACAGCTTGATGGCGCCCAGCCGCAACCGGTCGGTCGATTTGGCCTTGAGCTTCACGGCCATGTCGACCACCTGCTCGGGCGTCAGCGCCTGGAAGCGGCGGAACGACACGATGCGCACCGGGAAGCCGGCCTCGCCGGTGACGCGGGCCATCATCGACACGGCATCGTCCGGCAGCAGGTTCGCGAGATCGGTGGCGGTGGTGACGCCCTGGCGCACGCAGAGGCGGGCAAAGCGGCGCAGCCCGCTTTCGTCGTTGGCGAGCGCTTCGCGGTCGAAGCCGACATGGGCGCCGACGATCGTCATCGCATCCGGACCCTTCAGCTCGCCGGTCGGCAGGCCGTCGTCGCCGAGGGGGATGCCGGGGTGGTTGACGCCAGGCCGCAACAGGCCGGCCATCTCCAGCGCACGGGTGTTCACGTTGAAGATATGGCCGCTCGCATGCATCACGCCGACCGCGCGCGTCGTCGACACGCGGTCGAAGTCGGCGCGCACGACGCGGCGGTCGCCGTAATAGATCGGATCGAGGCCCCAGCCGGCGAGCGCTTCGGTGGGCGAGCCGAGCTGGCGTTCGGCTTCCTGCAGGCGGGTCACGACGTCTTCGATGGACTGGGCGCCGGGCCACACCTTGCCTTCGGGATCCATGCGGTCGAAGCGCCCGAGATATGTGTAGCGCCAGAAGGTGCCTTCGGCGGCGTGGCTATGGCCCTCGACGAAGCCCGGCATCAGCACCTTGTCGGCGAAGCTGTCGTCGAGCGTGTAGGTGCCCCAGCCGGCAAGCTCCTCCAGCGGGCCGGCGCCTAGGATGCGGCCGTCGCGGACCGCCACATGCGTGGCCTCCGGACGGGCAGGATTCATGGTGAGGATGCGGCGGGCGCGGAAGATCGTGATCGGGCTCGGTGTCATGAGCCGGACAGTAGCGGTCACGCGGCGCGAGGCCAATCGGTAGTAAGAAAAGCGACGGCGGTATCGGATGACACCGCCGTCCGTCGCCTTATCTGACCGTGTTGCGCGGTACGTCGCGGAACGGCTTGGTGGTGTCGATGCTCGGCTCCTTGGGCATCTTGAGGACGCGCTCGGAGATGATGTTGCGCTGGATCTCGTCGGTGCCGCCGGCGATCGACGTGGCCGGTACGGAGACCAGGATTTCCGCGATCACGCCGTTCATCGGGCTGTCCGAGCCCGACAGCAGGGCATCGGCACCAGAGAGCTGGGTGTGCACGCGCGCGGCAGCGCGGGCGACATGGCTCGCGACCAGCTTGCCGAGAGACCCTTCGGGACCCTGCGGCTTGCCCTGCTGGGCGGCTGCACGAGCGCGGCGGGCCGTCCATTCGGCGGCCTTGGACATGATCATGAGCCGGGCGATCTCCTGCCGCACCACCGGGTCCTCGATGCGGCCGGTTTCCTTGGCCCGCTCAAGGATCAGATCGACCCGGCCGGCGCGCTGCGGATACCACTTGTAGGGCTCCATCGTGGTCGCGATCTCGGCACGCTCCTCGTCGTAGGCGCGGCCCTTGCGGTCCGAGCCCATGGCCCAGCTGCGCAAGCCATCGGCGCCGCGACGCTCGTGCATCAGCGTCGTGGTCGTGACGGCCCAGCCATCGCCCACGTTGGCGACCAGGAACTCCGGCTCGACCACGGCGTCGGTCAGGAACACCTGGTTGAACGAAGCATGGCCGTTCATCTGCTTCAGCGGCTGCACGTTCACGCCGGGCTGGT
>CAIYWM010000075.1 GCA_903929895.1 uncultured Alphaproteobacteria bacterium | reverse complement strand
TTGTGGCGCGGATCGTACATGCCGATGTTCTCGATGAAGCGGCCGTCGCGCGGGCTGCGCGAGTCGGCGACGACGATGTGGAAGAACGGACGCTTCTTGGCGCCGTGACGGGTCATGCGGATTGCGATCATTCTCTCAGGTCCTCTCTTCGATATCGGTTCGTGTGATCTGTCTGACTAAATCTGGCTGACTTCTTGAAACTTCAGCGCGGAAACCCCGGCGGACCACCCATGCCGCCGAGGCTGCGCATGAATCCCTTCTCGCCGAGCTTGTTCACCCGCTTCATCATCTTGAGCATGTCGGCATGCTGCTTGAGCAGCTTGTTGACGTCCTGCACCTGCACGCCCGAACCCTTGGCGATGCGCTTCTTGCGCGACGCGTGGATCAGGTCCGGGTTGCGGCGTTCCTTCGGCGTCATCGACAGGATGACGGCCTCCTGGCGCTTCAGCTGACCCTCGTCGATCTTGGCCTTGGACATCGCAGCCTTGGCCTGCATGGCGCCCGGCAGCATGCCCATCAACCCCGACAGGCCGCCCATCTTGCGCAGCTGGCGCAGCTGGTTCAGCAGGTCGTCCATGTCGAACTGGCCCTTGCGGACCTTGGCCGCCAGCTTCTCGGCATCTTCCTTGTCGATCGTCTCGGCGGCGCGCTCGACCAGCGAGACGATGTCGCCCATGCCGAGGATGCGGGACGCGATACGGTCGGGATGGAAGGGCTCCAGCGCATCGAACTTCTCGCCGACGCCGATCAGCTTGACCGGACGGCCGGTGACGGCGCGCATCGAGAGCGCCGCACCGCCGCGCGCGTCGCCGTCGACGCGGGTCAGCACGATGCCGGTGACGGCCAGCCGGTCGTTGAACGCCTTGGCCACGTTCACGGCGTCCTGGCCGGTCATGGCGTCGGCGACGAGCAGCGTCTCCTTCGGCTTGGCGAGGTCGCTGATGTCGGCGACCTCCTTCATCAGCTCTTCGTCGATCGAGAGTCGGCCCGCCGTGTCGAGGATGAGGACGTCGAAGCCCTCGCGCTTGGCCGTCTCGAGGGCGCGCCGGGTGATGGCGAGCGGCATCTCGAGCGGGACGATCGGCAGGGTCGGCACCCCGGTCTGCTCGCCCAGCACCTTGAGCTGGTGCTGCGCGGCCGGGCGGCGCGTGTCGAGCGAGGCCATCATGACCTTGCGACGCGTCGAGAAGCTGCCGCCGAACATCTCCGCGGCCATGCCCTGCGGGCCCTGGCTGAGGCGATAGGCGATCTTGGCCGAGGAGGTGGTCTTGCCCGAACCCTGCAGGCCGACCATCAGGATGACGACCGGCGGGATGGCGCCCAGGTCGAGATCGGCGACGGTGCCGCCCAGCATCTCGACCAGGTGGTCGTTGACGATCTTGATGACCATCTGGCCCGGCGTGACCGAGCGGATGACGTCGGCGCCGATCGCCTTCGGCCGGACCTCGTCGATGAACTGGCGGACGACGGGCAGCGCGACGTCGGCCTCGAGCAGGGCGGTCCGCACCTCGCGCAGGGCCGCGTCGACATCGGCCTCGGAAAGCGCGCCGCGCCCCCTCAGCTTGTCGAATACGTCGCCCAGACGCTTGCTAAGACCCTCGAACATCGTGCTCCCGTTCGCTCAAAGACGTATCGCGCCGATGCGCGAACCTTCGCGGATCAGCGGAGCTCCCCGAAGGGGGAACCTAGTAAATCGGCACGACCGATTGAGCCGGCGGGGTATAAAGCCTGCCGCGTCAGGAGTCAAAACGCTTGGACGAGCCGGCTAACCCCTTGATCGATAACACTTCCCGACGCCTTCCGGGCTGGTCCATGCTGGCCTTCCTGGTCGTGGCGCCGCTGATCGGGCTGCTGGTTTTCTGGCTTTTGCCCGAACGAACCAACCTGTTGGTGCTGTCCGCCTTCTTCGGCACCTGCCTGCTGGCCCTCTTCATCGCCGTCCTGCCGCTGGGCCGGGACGCGCCGGCCGCCCTGGGTTTGCGGCCCGTCGGCTGGCGCCCGATCGTCCTGGCGGTGCTCGGCACCACGGTCCTGTCCTTCGTCGTCAGCCAGCTGGGGCCCCAGCCCGAGGGGGTGCGGGAGGTCACGCAGGGCCTCCAGGGAGTACAGGCGCTGCAGACCCTGGCCGTGCTGGGCCTGCTGGCCCCGATCGCGGAGGAACTGGTCTTCCGTGGCCTGCTCTATGGCTGGCTGGCGGGTCGCTGGAGCAATCTCGTCGCCTTCATCCTCAGCTCGCTGGCCTTCGCCGCCGCCCATACAGAGCCCCTGCACATTCTCCTGGTGCTGCCGCTCGGCTTCTGGTTCGGCTGGCTGCGCTGGCGCACCGGCTCGCTGGTCCCGACGATCGTGGCGCACATCATCAACAACACGATCGCCGTCGCGGCCGCTGTCTTCCTCGCGCCCTGATCAGGAAGGTCAGGACGCGAGCTTGCGCTCGACGAAGTCGAGCCGGTCCTGGCCCCAGAAGATCTCCCCGTCGATGACGAAGGACGGCGCCCCGAACACGCCCTGCGAAATGGCGTGCTTGGTGTAGGACTCGCGCTTCTCGGCGATGCCCGGCGCTTCGCTGGCCTTCAGGACGGCGGCGCCGTCGAGGCCGCATCCGGCGATGATCGCCTCGAGCGTCGCCAGGTCGCCGGTGTTCTTCTCCTCGGCCCACAGGCCGGTCAGCACCGCGTGTGCGACCTTGACGGCGTCCGCCATGCGGCCCTCCTCGCGCAGGGCGATCACGCACTTGGCGGCCGGCACCTCGTTGGCGGGAAAGAACTTGGGCTCGAGGGTCGTCTTCACGCCGAGATGATCGCGCCAGCGCTTCAGCTCCATCATGCGATAGGCCTGACGCTGCGGCGCGCGCTTGGGCAGGGGCAGGCCACCCGACACGGCGAAGACCGAGCCGAAATCGACCGGCCAGATCGTGACCGTCGCGCCGTGCTTCTTCACCATGGTCTCGAAGCGCGCGGACCCGAGATAGGTCCACGGTGAATTCAGCGAAACGTAATAGTCGACGTGCTTGCCCATAGATTCCTCCGTTGGCGCGGACTGTGGCGCAAAGCCCGTCGATACGCCATCTTCGCGAGGTGAGCGGCCATCCCGATTCTCAGCGAGCCATCGCCATCACCGGCGGCGATGCCGCCTATTTCGACCTGATGCGCGACTGCATCGAGTCCTTGCAGGCGACCGGGCAGGGTCAGGCGCTGGCGCTGGGTGTCCTCGATTGCGGACTGACCGAGGAGCAGCGCGACTGGTGCCGTGAGCGCGGCGCCACTCTCGCCGTGCCGCAGTGGGATTTCGACTTTCCCGGCCGCGAGTCGTTGAAGGACGGCTACAAGGCGCTGACGGCCCGGCCGTTCCTGCCGCGCTATTTCCCGGGCTTCGACCTCTATCTCTGGATCGACGGCGATTGCTGGGTGCAGCAGGGCGATGCGCTCGCCCTGTTCCTCGCCGCCGCGCGCACGGGCGCGCTGGCGGTGGCGCCCGAAATCCACCGCTCGATGCGCCACTATCGTCATGCCTGGCAGGAATTCTCCACGATCAACGGCGCGGCCTTCGAAGCCTGCTTCGACCGGGAAACGGCCGAGCGGCTGATCCGCTATCCGCTGATCAACGCCGGGATCTTCGCCCTCGCGGCCGATGCGCCGCACTGGCAGGGCTGGGCGGGCCTGCTCGGCGAGGCGCTGCAGCGCTCGACCAACATGACCGACCAGGTCGCGCTCAACGTGCTGGTCTATGACCGCGGCTTCTCCTGCGAGCCGCTGCCCAGCCGCTGCAACTGGCCGGTCCATCACGCCACGCCGGCCTGGGATGCGGGGCGCGGCCTGTTCGTCGAGCCGGCCATGCCCTACGAGGCGCTCGGCATCCTGCATCTCACGATCTATACCAAGCGCTTTGCGACCCTCGACGTGCGCGAGATCGGCGGGGCGCACCCCGGGCAGGTCCGGGCGCGCTCGTTGCGCTGGCCGGGCCGAACCGCCATATAGCGGCGCATGGCCGGAACGCCTTTCCTCAAGATGCATGGGCTGGGCAACGACTTCGTCGTGCTCGACGCGCGCGGGCATGCGCTCGATCTGACGGTGCCGCGCCGGCGCGCCATTGCCGATCGCCGGCTGGGCGTGGGCTGCGACCAGCTCATCGTGCTGGAGCCGCCGACCGAGTCCGACGCCGACGTCTTCATGCGCATCTACAATCCCGACGGGTCGGAGGCGCAGGCCTGCGGCAACGCCACGCGCTGCGTCGCCTCGGTGGTGATGGACGAGCGCAAGTCGGACGATGTGACGATCCAGACCGTCGCCGGCCTGCTCGAATCGCAGAAGGTCGGTCGTGGCGCCAACGGACTGCCCGTCATCTCGGTCGACATGGGGCTGGTGCGCATGGACTGGCGCGAGATCCCGGTCGCGACCGCCTGCGACACCCGGCACATGCCGGTCGGACTGGGACCGCTGCAGGACCCGGTCGGCACCAATGTCGGCAATCCGCACGCCACCTTCTTCGTCGACGACCTCGCCGCGATCCCGATCACCGAGCTGGGCCCGAAGCTCGAGCACGATCCGTTCTTTCCCGAGCGCGTGAATGTCGGCGTCGCCCAGATCATCGGCGAGAACAAGCTGAAGCTCAGCGTCTGGGAGCGCGGTGCGGGCCTGACGCTCGCCTGCGGCTCGGGCGCCTGCGCGGCCGGTGTCGCCGCCGCGCGACGCGGCCTCACGGGGCGCAAGGTCGACGTCGTCGTCGAGCACGGCACGCTCACCATCGAGTGGCTGCGCGACGACCATGTGTCGATGACCGGCGGCATCGCGCTCGCCTACAGGGGCGAACTCGACCGCTCCCTGCTTTCCTGAGGTGCCGCGATGAGCGAGACGGAACCCGAGAAGAAGGGCTGGTTTGCGCGGTTGCGCTCCAAGGTGGCGCCGACGGTCGAGCCGCCGAAGCCGACCGAACCCGAGGTCGCGCAACCCGAACCGGTAGAGCCGGCCGTCGCGACCGAGCCCGAGTTGCCGGCCGCTCCGCCCCCGATCGAAGCGGCGCCGGAACCCGAGCCGGTCCCCGTCGAAGCGGTGGCCGAGAAGGAACCCGAGGTCGAGAAGCCCGAGACCGAAAAGAAGGGCTGGCTGTCGCGCCTGCGCGAGGGCCTCTCGAAGTCGACCAGGAAGGTCGCCGAGAGCATCACCAGCCTCTTCACCAAGAAGAAGCTCGACCAGCAGACGCTCGACGACCTGGAGGATGTGCTGATCCAGGCCGATCTCGGCGTCACCGTCGCCGGCAGGCTCGTGGCCAAGCTGAGCAAGGAACGCTTCGGCAAGGAAGTCACCGACGAGGAAGTGCGCGCGGCCTTTGCCGAGGACATCGCCGAGATCCTGCAGCCGGTCGCCGTGCCCCTCACCATCGACGCTTCGCGCAAGCCGCATGTCGTGCTGGTGGTCGGCGTGAACGGCAGCGGCAAGACCACGACCATCGCCAAGCTGGCCGGCCTCTACAAGGGCGAGGGCCGCTCGGTGATGCTGGCCGCGGGCGATACGTTCCGTGCTGCCGCCGTCGAACAGCTCAAGGTCTGGGGCGACCGTGCCGGCGTGCCGGTCGTGTCGAAGCAGACCGGCGCCGACGCCGCGGGCCTCGCCTATGAGGCGTTGGAGCAGGCACGCGCCGAGAAGACCGACGTGCTGCTGATCGACACCGCCGGCCGCCTGCACAACAAGACCAACCTGATGGAAGAGCTCGCCAAGATCGTGCGCGTTATCCGCAAGCTCGATCCCGAGGCGCCGCATTCCTGCCTGCTGGTGCTCGACGCGACCACCGGCCAGAACGCCCACGCCCAGGTCGAGACCTTCAAGACGATGTCGCCGGTCGATGCGCTGGTCGTCACCAAGCTGGACGGCAGCGCCAAGGGCGGCGTGCTGGTGGCGCTGGCCGAGAAGTTCAAGCTGCCGGTCGTGGCGATCGGTGTCGGCGAGGGCATCGACGATCTTCAGCCGTTCGAGGCTCGCGCCTTTGCGCGCGGTTTGATGGGATTGCCGGCATGAGCGAGAAGAGCGGCGACGACAACGGCATGCGCCGGCTCTACGCCACGGCGCTGGAGCTCGGGCCGCTGGTCCTCTTCTTCGTCGCCAACGGGCGCTGGGGCATCTACTGGGGCACCGGCCTCTTCATCGTCGCGACCGCGGTCGCGCTGCCCTGCTACCGCTGGCTGGAGAAGCGCTGGCCGGTCATGCCGCTGGTCGGCGGTTTCTTCGTGCTGGTGTTCGGCGGCCTCACCATCTGGCTGCAGGACGACACCTTCATCAAGCTGAAGCCCACGATCGTGAACTGCCTGTTCGCCGTCATCCTGGGCGGCGGTCTCGTGCTGTTCAAGAAGCCGCTGCTGAAGCCGCTGTTCGGCGCCGCCTTCAAGCTCACGGACGAGGGCTGGTACCAGCTCACGATGCGTTGGACGGTGTTCTTCTTCGTGCTGGCCATCGTCAACGAAGTGATGTGGCGCAACTTCCCGACCGACACGTGGATCGCCAGCAAGATGTTCCTCAGCTTCCCGCTGACCCTCGTCTTCGCGTTCCTGCAGATCCCGCTGCTCAAGAAGTATTGGGACGGCGACGACAATCCCTTCGCGCGCGGCAGCTGAGCAAGGAAACACGTCGGCCCGTCGACCTTCCACGCGCCGTACGAGCCAACACGAGCTCTACCTGACGGTCAGGTAGGCCAGCACGAGGGCGCCGAACACGAAGACGGCAGCGAACGTTGCCCAGTCGACTCCGGAGAGTCGGTAGCTACCTTCGTCGTTGCCGGCGGCGGAAGGTTGCCGCGCGGACGTGCGGTCCTTCCACTTCGTCACGCGTTTGACGGTCTCGATGAACTGGTCGGTCTCGGCGGAGCGCGGCGAGCCCAGGACTCTGATGGCCTGGTTGATCTCGAGGGCGACGTCGCGGCGTTTCCGCCGCAGCGCTTCGACGGCGAATTCCTGTACGCCGGGATTGGATCCGAAATAGCGTTCCAGGAACCGTTGCCTGAGTGCGCCGGCCAGCTCGTTTGCTTCCGCTGCCGCCTTCGTTTCGACGAGCGTGACCTGGAAGGCAAGCGCCAGCGCCGACGACAGTTCCGCGAGGACCTCGCGATGCCGCTCTGCCTCCGGATAGTATCTCTCGATATAGAGCCAGGCCGCGTCGATGCACTCGTCTTGCATCTCCTGCGCGTCGTCAGACGAGGCATCGTCGTCGAGATCGTCGGACGACACGCCGCGATCCTGGCGAAGCCGGTCGTACTCGGCGCGCGAGTCGGCATTCCCCAGGACCTCATAGGCCTCGATGAGGCGCCGGGTTATCCGGTCGGCATTCTCCTTGTCGCCGGCATGCACGTCCGGATGATGCTTCTTGAGCAGCGCACGATACACGGCCGTCAGCGCCCCCTGGTCGATCGAGGGCAGGACGCCGAGCAGCGCGTAGTAGTCGGTATCGCTGTTCATTCCGGCCCTCTCGGGTCGCCGCACGGCTCCCGGATGACCCTAAACGCCCGACGGCTTGCGCGGCGGCCACATGCGGGCGAGGTCGCCGGTCGGGTTGGAGTAGGTCGAGAAGTCGGTCTTGTCGCGCGATTCGTGAAAGTGCGCGAGCGCCCAGACCACCGTCGGGAAGGCGAGCTGGTCCCACGGGATGTCGGCCCAGTCGACCAGCGCCACTTCCTCGCTTTCGACGCCGCAGGCGATGTCGGCCGTGACCAGCCGGGCGCGGTACATGATCTGCACCTGGCCGATGCGGGCCACGCTGTACATCGCGAGCAGCCGGTCGATCTCGATGGTGGCGCAGGCCTCTTCCAGCGCTTCGCGCTTCGCGGCCTGCTCGGTCGTCTCGCCGAGTTCCATGTAGCCGGCCGGCAGGGTCCAGAAGCCCTTGCGCGGCTCGATGGCGCGCTTGGCCAGGAGGATCTTGTCCTGCCCCTTGTCATCGCGCCAGGTGCAGACCGCCCCCGCGACGACCTTGGGGTTCTGGTAGTGGATGAACTCGCAACGGCCGCAGACCAGCCGTTCGCGATTGTCGCCATCGGGGACCCGCTTCTCGAAATGTTCGGGCGGATCCCACGGCAGGCGCGGGCGATCGGGTTGTGTCGGGGGGGCGCTCATGGCGCCGACGCTACGCCGCCCGTATCAGCGCTGCAACGCCGGGCAGGGTCTTGCCTTCCATCCATTCGAGGAAGGCGCCGCCCGCCGTCGAGACATAGGAGAATTTCTCCTCGACGCCGGCCGCGGCCAGGGCCGCCACCGTGTCGCCGCCGCCGGCCACCGACAGGAGCTTGCCCATGCCGGTCAGCCGGGCGACTTC
Source organism: uncultured Alphaproteobacteria bacterium (assembly GCA_903929895.1). Classification (GTDB taxonomy): domain Bacteria; phylum Pseudomonadota; class Alphaproteobacteria; order Reyranellales; family Reyranellaceae; genus Reyranella. The sequence goes on along the minus strand of CAIYWM010000075.1, from coordinate 984 downwards.
CTGGGCCAGCGCCACCGTGCCGGTGTCGAACGGCTTGATCTCGAAGGCGCCGAGCGGGCCGTTCCACACCACGGTCGAGCAGTCGGCCAGCTCCTTCTGGTACAGCGCGATCGTCTTGGGGCCGACATCGAGGATCATCTTGTCGTCGGGGCAGGCGTCCGCGTCGACCACGACATGCGGCGCGCCGGCCTTGAACTCGTCCGCCGCCATGACGTCGACCGGCAGCAGCACCTTGCACTTGGCGGCCTTCGCCTTCTCCAGGATCTCGAGCGCCATCGGGGCGAGATCCTTCTCGCACAGCGACTTGCCGACATGGATCCCTTGCGCGTGCATGAACGTATTCGCCATGCCGCCGCCGATGATCAGCTTGTCGACCTTGCCCACCAGATGGCCGAGCAGCTCGAGCTTGGTCGAGACCTTGGCGCCGCCGACGATGGCGCAGACCGGACGCTTCGGATTGCCCAGCGCCTTGTCGAGCGCCTCGAGCTCCTCCTGCATCAGGCGGCCCGCGACCGCCGGCAGGCGATTGGCGAGGCCTTCGGTCGAGGCATGCGCGCGGTGGGCGGTCGAGAAGGCGTCGTTCACATAGACGTCGCCCAGCAGCGAGAGCTTGTCGATGAAGCCGGCGTCGTTCTTCTCCTCCTCCTTATGGAAGCGGAGGTTCTCCAGCAGCAGCACGTCGCCCGGCTTCATGTTGCGCACGGCGGCTTCCGCCAGCGGGCCGATGCAGTCCTCGGCGAAGGCGACCGGCTTGCCGAGGACCTTCTCCAGCGGTTCGACCAGTGGCCGCAGCGTCATTTCCGGCACGCGCTTGCCGTCGGGCCGGCCGAAATGGCTGAGCACGATCACCTTCGCTCCCTTGGCGGCCAGCTCCTGGATCGTCGGCGCCGCGCGCTCGATGCGCGTGGCATCGGTCACCTTGCCGTTCTTCATCGGCACGTTGAGGTCGACGCGCACCAGCACGCGCTTGCCCGACATGTCCAC
>CAIYWM010000074.1 GCA_903929895.1 uncultured Alphaproteobacteria bacterium | reverse complement strand
GTCTGGTTGTTCCGCCGCCGCAGCGAGGCGGAGCTGGCCGACACAGGCTGGCGGCGGGACGAGCTTATGCGAACCGGCTATCGCTGGGCGCTGTGGCCGACCGTCGGCCAGTTCTTCGTCGGGCCGGTCGCGCTGCTGACCCTGCCCACCACGCAGGGCACGCCCGCGACGCTGATGGGGATCTTCGGTGTGGCCATCCTGGTCTCGATCTGGATGACCCTGCTGATGTTCGTCGAAACGCGCCGACCGGCGGCGCGCATCGGCGGCAGCTTCGTGTCGATCTGCGGCCTGATGGTCGTGGTGCTCGGGCTGATGGGCGCTGGCCGTCACGTCTATCGCGAAGCCGCCGTGGCGCCTCATCGGGAACTCGTCCGCGCCAAAACAGAGGACTATATGCGTCGGGTCGACGAAGCCAACCGCGCGGCGGGCGCGGCGCAACGTCCGGTGCGGCCGTGAGCCAGACGACGGCTGTGCCGGCGACGACGCGCCGCAGCCGCTTCGCGACCTGGATTCGCCGCTATTTCTGGCTCTGGATCGCCTACCAGACGGTGAAGGGTCTCGCGACGACCACTTTCGTTTGGCTGCCGCTTCTGTACGTGTTCCTGTCGACGTGACGGGGGCACGAAAGGAGCGCGACAATTTCCGCGCAGGACACCGCAAACCGCAAGAACCTCCTGCTGCTGATCCAGCTTCGCTGGATCGCGGTGTTGGGCCAGGTCGCGACCATCGCGTTCGTCGAATTCGTGCTGCAGGTGGCATTGCCGCTGTCCTCGATGCTGGCGGTCGTGTTGTTCCTCGTGGTGTTGAACGGCATCAGCCTGTTGCGTCATCGCAGCGGCACGACGACCACGGGCGGCGCCCTGCTGCTCGAGCTGCTGCTCGACGTCGCCGCTCTCACGACGCAGCTCTATCTGAGCGGCGGAGCGTCGAACCCCTTCGTGTCGCTCTATCTGCTTCAGGTCATCCTCGCGGCCGTTCTGCTGGAGGCGCGGCCGGCTTGGATCCTGGTCGCCGTGACCACGGCCTGCTTCGTCGGGCTCACCCTGTTCAGCCGGCCGCTCGACCTGCCGCATCGACATGATGGAGATCCTTTCGGTCTCCACCTGCAGGGTATGTTCATCGCCTATGTGCTGGCGGCGGGTCTGATCGTGTTCTTCGTCACCCGCATCGGCCGCAACCTGCGTGAGCGTGACGCCCATCTCGCCGCACTGCGCCAGCGCTCGGTCGAGGAGGAGCTGGTCGTGCGCATGGGCCTGCTCGCCTCCGGGGCGGCGCACGAGCTGGGCACGCCGCTCGGCACGCTCTCGGTGATTATCAACGACTGGCAGAAGATGCCGACCCTGACGGCCGATCCGGACCTCGCCGAGGACCTCGACGCGATGGAGGAGCAGCTCCTGCGCTGCAAGGAGATCGTCTCCAAGATCCTGTCCTCGTCGGGCGAGATGCGGGCCGAGGGCGCGGGTCCCACCACCGTCGCACGCTTCTTCGATGCCCTGGTCGAGGATTGGCGGACCAGCCGCTGGCCTCCCGCCCTGCACTACGACAACCGTTTCGCGCCCGACCAGGCCATTGCCACCGACGTGGTGCTGGCACAGGGCGTCGCCAACCTGTTCGACAATGCGCTGGAGGCGTCGCCCGACTGGATATCGATCGCGCTCGGCAGGGAAGGCGACGTGGCGGTGCTGACGGTCGAGGATCGCGGGCAGGGCTTCGCCGAGCGGATCCTCACCCAGTTCGGCAAGCCCTACCAGACGACGAAAACGCGGCCGGGCAGCGGTCTCGGCCTGTTCCTGCTGGTCAACGTGGTGCGCAAGCTGGGCGGCGAGGTCAGGGCGGAGAACCGCGCCGGCGGCGGCGCCCGCGTCGTCGTCCGGCTGCCGCTCGTGCGGCTCGCGCTGGAGGTGCGGCATGGCGGATAGGCCGCGCCTGCTGATCGTCGACGACGACCCGGCCTTCGCGCGCGCGATGCGCCGCTCCTTCGAGCGCCGGGATTATGAGGTTCGCGCCTCTGCGACCTCGGAGGCACTCGAGGAGGCGCTGCGCGACTTCCTGCCGGGCTTTGCCATCGTCGACCTCAAGCTCGGTGGCGATTCAGGCCTGCATTGCGTGCGCCGCCTCGCCGCCCTCGATCCTTCCATACACATCGTCGTGCTGACGGGGTTCGCAAGCATCTCGACCGCCGTCGAGGCGATCAAGCTCGGCGCCTGTCACTATCTCGCCAAGCCATCCAACGCCGACGACATCGAGGCGGCCTTCGGACGTGCCGACGGCGATGCCGCGGTGCCGCTCGGCACGCGCCCGACTTCGCTCAAGACCCTTGAATGGGAGCGCATCCACGAGATGCTAGTCGAGACCGATTTCAATGTCTCCGAAACGGCGCGCCGCCTCGGCCTGCACCGCCGCACGCTGGCCCGCAAGCTCGCCAAGCGTCGGGTCACCTGATCGAGCGCAGCGTCAGGGGCTGGCCTTCCACGGATCGGCGAAGCGCGGATCGTTGACGAAGTCGCGGTCGGTCAGCGACTTCAGGAAAGCGACAAGGTCCTGCTGCTCCTCGGCCGAGAGACGGAATCCCGGCAGGAACGGACTCGTGTTCGGACCGCGCGCCCGTCCGCCCGCTTCATAGTGGGCGACGACCTCTTCCAGCGTGGCGATGCTGCCGTCGTGCATGTAGGGCGCGGTCAGCTCGACGTTGCGCAGGCTGGGCGTGCGGAACCGGCCCATGTCCTCTCTGCGGCCGGTATGTTCGAGCAAGCCGGTATTGTCGGCCGGGTAGGCGCCCTTGCCGTCGCGGTCGTACAGGCCGGTGTTATGGAAGGCGTACTCGGCGAACGGTTTGCGGGAATGCACCAGACTGTCGGTCAGGTGGACGCCGCCATGACAGTGGAAGCATTCCAGCCGTTCGCTGAAGAACAGCGCCTCGCCACGCTTCGCGGAGGCGGAGATCGCATTAGGTTCGCCGCCGTAGCGATAGCGGTCGTAGGGCGAGCCCACCGAGACGAGGGCGCGCTGGAAGGCGGCGAGGGCCTTCGTGATCGTGCCGAGATCGATGACGCCCGCGCGCTCGGGAAAGGCCGCGCGGAAGAGCGGCGGATAGACCGGCTCGTGGCGCAGGCGGTCGAACAGAACCTGCTCGCGCCCCGCCATTCCCATCTCGACCGGGCTCTCGCCGAACATCGGCACCAGCGCCTGCTGCTCCAGGCGGGTGAGCAGCGGGTTGGCCCAGGTCAGCACCGGCAGGTAGCCGGCATTGGCAAGCGACATGGCATTACGCGGATGCGCCTCGCCCGTCACGCCGCTCGGCGTCGGTCGCGCATCCGCGAAGGCCCGCGCCTGTTCGTGGCAGGAGGCGCAGGACATCGTGCCGTCCGCCGACAGGCGCGGGTCGTAGAACAGGCGGCGCCCCAGCTCGACCTTGGCCTCCGACATCGGATTGTCGTCGGGAACCAACGGCGGGGGCAGCCAGGCCGGGATGTGCCAGCGGTACCCCTGCTCGGTACGCGCCGCCGCGGTGACCAGGAGGAAGGTCGCCGCGGTGATCAGCAGGAGGCCGAGAAGCCGGCGCATCCGGTCAGGGACCGACGCGGAAGAACTTCTGGCTGCCGCCCGCGCCGGCGAAGGTCAGCCCGAAATTGCGCATCAGTGGATTGCAGTCGCCGTCGGTCGGCGTCGACATGCAGCCGGCCGGGCTATCGGCCTGGTTGGAGTCGACATCGACCCCCTCCAGCACCGACTTCAGGTCGGCGATCACGATGTTGCGCGCCGGATCGAAGGCGGGAAACTCGACGGTCGGCCGGTTGGGATTGGCGCAGGCCGACGGCGCCTTGTTGGTGCCCTCGGCGGCGCACTGGGTACTGCCGAGATGGATCGCGAAGCCAAGCCGGTTGCTGGCGGCTCGGTCCCCGAAGCGCGGCATGTCGCCCGGCTTCATGTCCTGCGGCCGGCCGCTGGTCGCGAGGTCGATGCGCAGGAACTTGTAGCCCGCCTGCCAGTTCCAGAACAGCGAGGTCAGGTTGAGGGGCGAGGGAGCGATCGTCGAATCGGCATGGTTCAGGCCGAACGGCACGCCGAGCGTAAAGCGTAGGCCGCGATAGTCGCCGGCCGGCGCTGTTCCGACAATGACGTCGCGCGTCTCGTTCGTGCCGGTGAGGCAGGGGCCGGTGCGATTCTCGAAATCGAGCAGGGCGACATTGGCGTGCTGCCAGCGGCCGTCTTGTTCGAGCGCGAGCGGCACGGTCTTGCCGCTCGCGTCGACGAGTTGCACGTCCGAGACATAGAAGCGGAAATCGGACGGCGTCACGCGCGACCGGGTCGTGCCGATGCCGTCGTAGCTGTCGCCGCAGGCGAACGGCTTGTCGCCCACCTGGGCGGCGAAGCGGATTGTCACCTTTCCGTCCTGTTGCGCGGCCGCCGGCGGCACCGTGCCGCCGAGGGCCATGAGGGCGAGACCGGCGATCGCCAGCCCGTGCTTCGTCGTGAGAGGCGTCATCGGCTGTTTCCTCGTGCGTGTCATGATTGTTTCTTTCCCTGCTCTTGTCTCTCCAGCTCGGCCTCGCTCTCGCTGACCATGAGGACCAGGATCAGCATGCCGAGCCCGAGGAAGGCGATGGGGCCGGCGAATTCGAGGCCGGCGACGTTGACGGCGATCACGCCCAGCGCCGCGATGTTGGCGAGGCCGAGCGGCGTGCCGACGACGCGGCCGATGGCGGCCAAGACCTGCCCCAGCACACCCGCGGCGATTTCGACGGCGAAGCGCACGAGGAGCAGCGGCCAGCGCAGCAGGGCGGCGATGGGCCCCGTTACGTTGCCCACCACGCGCACCGCGGCAGCGCCGGCCGTTAGGGCGGCGGTAGCGATGGAGCGCCCCACGAGGCGGGGCAGGCCATGGCGATCGGCGAGCCGGCGGCCGGCGGCGCGCAAGGCGGCCGGCAGGACGCCGAGGCCGATGCCGACCAGCACGCCGATCTGGGCGCCGCGCAGTCCGCCGGTCAGGAAGCCGATGAGGATGCAGAAGCCGGTGTTGATGGCGATGGCGATGCCGAAAGCGGCACCGCGATAGCGGTCGAAGAGTGACATGGTTTCTCCGTGGGAGATCTTGGAATGAAGGAAGGACTCGGCATCGACGGACCGCCCATCCGAACGGCTTCCGCCGGTCAGGTCGTGGTGGTGCCGCAGGCAGCACGACGGGCGCGCGCAGGGCGGCCCGCGGCGGCGGACTCAGGCGATGAAGGGAGGCGCGCGGGCCTGGAGGGGGCCGTCGCGTATGCCAGCCGTACCGACCGGGGCGACGGCGGCCATGACGGATGCCGGGCGGGCGAGCGGCGGTTCGACGCTGAAGACCGCCGACGGACCGACCATCACCGTCGCATGGGCGAGGCCCATGCAGCATTGATGGATCTTCGCGGCATCCGGGATTGGCGCCTCGCCGCTCTCGGTATCGGCGGCCGGCAGGCAGAGGGCGCCCCAGAAGCGCGCGGCTTCCATCGGTCCGCCGTCCCGCATCAGGGCGGCATGAGCGAGCGGCTGGAGGAAATTGAGCGTGATCGCGAACAGGGCCGCGGCGAACGCGACCGCGCGCCTGCCGGTAACGGGGCCCGTACGATCCATGACGCTATACTAGAGGCCGCCCGCCCGACCCCTCAAGCGGACGCGCCCCGCGCAATGTCGCAGGCGGAGCCGAGGCGTCAGCCCAGCGCGCCGGCGCCGCGAAGCCGGTCGAGGCCCTGCTGGTCGTAGCCCAGTTCGCGCAGTACCTCGTCGGTGTGGGCGCCGTGGTCCGGGCCGGCGCCGGGCGCCGCCGGTTCAGGGGCAAACGACATTCGGATCGGCGCAGAGATCGTGCGCGGCATGTCCTCCTGCCGAGTTGGTACGACCGCGCCGTTGGCCACGGCCTGCTCATCGTCGGGCACGTCGCGCAGAATGCCGAGCAGGCCGAAGGTGATCTCGTGGCGGCGCAGGCGCTCCTTCCATTCGGGCCATGGGCGGCCAGCGAACACGGGATCGAGGATCGCCGCCAGCTCGGGGGCGTGGGCGCGGCGCTTCTCGGTCGTCTCGAAGCGCGGATCGTCCATCAGGTCGGTCCGCTCGAGCGCCTGGCAGAGTTCGGGCCAGAGCTTGTCCTCGCGCACGATGGTGAGCTGGATCCAGCGGCTGTCGGAGGTGCGGTACTGGTTGGCGAGCGCGCTGCGCGGCTTGGTGCGTGGCGGGCGAGGGGCCACGAAGGAACCGAGCAGGGCGCCCTGCGCCAGGATGGCGTTGGACCACAGGCCGCTGGCGTGCAGCGACGTGCCGACCTCGCTGCCCTCGCCCGTGCGCTCGCGATGCAGCAGCGCCATGGCGATGGCAGCAAACAGGTTCATGCCGGCCATCTGGTCGCCCTGTGCGGGCAGGGAGAAGGCCGGCGGCCCGCCCTCGTAGGTCAAGGCGTCGAGCAGGCCGGAGCGGGCGAAGAAGGCGGTCGAGTCGAAGCCCGGCTGCTCGGCGTCCGGACCCTGCTCGCCGTAGCCGGTCATGGAGGCGTAGATCAGGCGCGGGTTGGCGGGCTTCACGTCGGCATAGCGCATGCGCAGCCGCTCGCGGACCTTCAGCGGGAAGTTCACCACCATGACGTCGGCCGTCGCGACCAGCCGGTCGAACGCCTCGCGCCCCAGCGGGTTCTTGAGGTCGAGCACGACCGAGCGCTTGTTGCGGTTGGTCATGTGCCAGCAGAAGTTGACCGGATGCTGCGGGATGGAATGGGCCTGCCCGAGCTTGCGCTGGGGATCGCCCTCGCCGGGCGGTTCGATCTTGATGACCTCGGCGCCGTAGTCGCCCATCACCGTCGAGGCGACGGGCCCGGCGATGAAACTGGCCAGGTCGAGGACCCGCAGGCCCTGCAGCGGCAATGGTCCGCGCATTGAGTTTTTCCTTTCGAACGCCTACACCCAGCCTATCCGGGGAGAAAGCTTTCAGGTCAATGGCCGGCAGGTTTCGCAATTTCTGGCTGGTGGGCGCCTTCCTCCTCGTGATCCTGGCGGTCGGGCTCGTGCTGCAGTCGGCCCTCTGGGCCTGCGTCGCCGCTGCCCTGCTCGGGATCGTGGGCGTCGTCACGTTGCGCGGCAACCGCTGGCGCAGTGGTGCGCTCCTCGCGACCGCGCTGGCGCTCAGCCTGGTGGCGCTCGACCTCTTCGCCGGCCTGCTCTCGCCGAAGGCCATGAACATGGGGGTCGTGACCCGCACGGTTCCCCAATGGTGGCCGCCGCCCGACCCGATCCTCGGCTTCCGGCCGAAGCCCGACAGCGAAGTCATCGCCACTGCCACCTGGGGCTCCGAGCTCGTCTATCGCCAGACCTATCATTTCGATGCCGCCGCGGCGCGCGTAGCGCCGCCGGCACCGGACGCGACCGACACCTACCTTTTCATCGGCGATTCGTTCATCTTCGGGCAGGGACTGAGCGACGACGAGACGATGCCGGCGCAGTTCGCGAAGCAGAACGTGCCGGCGGCCCGCAGCGTCAATCTCGGCGTGCCGGGCTACGGACCCAACCACCTCGTCCGCGCCTTCGAAGCCGGTCTCCTCGATCGCTATGCCGACCGCAAGGTGAAGGCGGTCGTAACCTGGATCATCCCGGCGCATCTGCAGCGGGTCACGGGCGACGGCTCCTGGCTAGGCTCCTCGCCGCGCTATGTGCTGGAGAACGGCAAGCTGCGCTATACGGGCACCTTCAACGAGCATCGCTGGCGAGATCCCATCGCCGGTCTGCACTACCTGCTTGGCAAGCAGTTCGCCTTCATCGACGCGATCGGCCAGCGTCAGCGTCAGGAGGATCAGATCGAGCTGTTCCTCGCAATGATGGCGAAGCTGCAGGCCGAGGCACGCGAGAAGTTCGGCGCCCCCCTCGTCATCGTCTATTCCTGGCCCGACGAGCAGACCCGGCATCGCTACGGCGATTCGAAAGTGGAGCAGCCCTTGCTCGTCGATACGCTCGTACGCTTGCGCAAGCTCGGCGCGCCGATGGTAGGCGAGTCCGCCACGACGTTCGGCAGGGACCCCAAGACGCTGGCCATCCCGCATGACGGTCATCCCTCGGCCCTCACCACGGACCTGATCGCCGCCGCCGTGAAGAAGCTGCTGCAAGCACCCTGAACGGGGTCACCTGCTCCCGTCACGGCGGGTCGCGCTGCAGCGCCGCGCACTGGTCGAGGACCCAGGCCTTCCTTTCCTCGAATACCGACGAGGGCCGGTTGACTTCGGGGCGCTGGTGGAACCAGCCGATGGTGGCCATCCAGCGGATCAGACGGAACTGCGGGATCAGGCTCAGCGCTTCGTCGGGGACCGGGCGGGTGGCGCGGTAGCCGGCCAGGAAGGCGCGCTCGATCTCCGCGGCATTCCGCTTGGTCTGCCAGTGCGTGAGCGCGGTGGCGATGTCGTACTGGTGCCAGCCATAGCCTGCGTCGTCGAAATCGATGACGGTCAGCCGGTCGCCGTCGACCACGATGTTGCCCGGGTGCATGTCGGCGTGGATCACGCTGTAGTCGGACGGGTCCCGGTTCAGGCGGCTCAGCAGGTCGTGCATTTTCTGGCGCACATCGAGGAGAAGGCGGCGTTCGGCGGCCGAGAGCGATCGATGCTCCCAGAACTCGCCCCAATGAGGAGTCATCCCCATCAGCCCATCGCTGTCGAGGGCGTGGCGCCGGAAGCCCGGCGGCGGCTGCCAGGCGCTGGCCTGGATGTGCATCGCCGCGGTGATGGCGCCGAGCTGCTTGAAGGACTCCTCGACGCGCTTCTGGTCGGCGGTCTCCGCGAGCACGTCGGAGAGCAGGCGGCCTTCCGTCCAGCTTGCCAGGCCGGCGAAGCGCTGCTCGCCGGTGGCGGGGATCGTCACCGGCACATAGTCCTGTCCGTCGCGCGTCATCACGGCGTCGGGGACATCGATCCCGGCCTCGGCAAGCGCCCGGATCCAGGCCCGTTCGGAGACCAGCTCCTCGTGCGAGTGATAGCCCGGCCGATGCAGGCGAAAGACGTAAGCCTGACCATCGCGGCCGTCGGTCACCCGGAACGTCACGTTCTCCGAGAGCGACACCAGGGTCAGGTCCTGCGCGTCGATCGGAAAGGCCTTCAGGGCGGCGCGGGCGGCCGGCGCAAAAGTCCGATCGACGGTCTCGTTGTCCATCGAGGGCTCAGCCGTCGACTTCCGCCATCGTGGCATCGAAGGCGACGATGAATTCTTCGGCGTGGCTCTTCTGGAACACCAGCGGCGGCCGGATCTTCACGACGTTCCTGTAAGCGCCGGCATTGCTGGTCAGGAAGCCGCGATCCTTGAGGCGATTGATGATGTCGACCGCCTTGTCCATGTCGGGCTCCCGCGCGGCGTCGGTCTTTGCGATCTCGACGCCGATGAACAGCCCGTGGCCGCGCACGTCGGCGATCGACGCGAAGCGGCCCTTGCGCTCGGCCAGCGCCGCTTTCAGGAAGGTGCCCACGGTGGCGACATTCTCGGCCAAGCGGTCGCGCTCGATGACGTCGATCACCGCCATGCCGACCGCCGCCTGCAGCGGGCTCGAGGCAAAGGTGTTGAAGTACCGCGTCGCGCTCCGGAAGGTCTCGACCAGCCTGCGGCTCGCCGCGGTGGCCGCCAGCGGCAGGCCGTTGCCCATCGGCTTGCCGGTAACCACGATGTCGGGCTTGAAGCCCAGCACGTCGTAGCCCCACCAGACGCCGCTGCGGCAGTAGCCCGCCTGGACCTCGTCGGCGATCACCAGGCCGCCCGCCGCGTGCACGATTTCGGTGGCGCGCGCCACGAAGCCCCGCGGCACGTCGGGCAGGCCCTCGTTGGCGAAGATCGAGCAGACGATCAGGCCCGCGAAGCCCGTACCGTCCTCCTCGAAGCTGCGAATGACCTGCCGCAGTCGGTCGAGATAGGCCTCGCAGAGTTCATCCTCGCCGGCGCCGGGCACCAGCGGGCGCAGCATCTCGGGGAAGGGGATCGCGCGCACGTCGCCGGCACTGTTCTGGCCGCTGCCGATGCGCGTCATCTTGCCGACCGCCTCGCTGTTGCCGTGATAAGTCGCGTTGGTGCAGACGATGCCGGCCCTGCCGGTCGCCATACGCGCCATGCGCAGCGCCACCTCGTTGGCCTCGGTGCCGGAGCAGGAGAAGATCACGCTCTCGATCTCGGGCCCGTGCAGCGCCGCCAGCCGCTCGGCGAAGGTCACGATGCCTTCGTGCAGGTAGCGGCTGTGGACGTTGAGCGTGGACTGCTGGCGCGCCATCGCCTCGGCGACGTGGGGATTGGCGTGACCGACGCAGGGCACGTTGTTGTACATGTCGACGTAGCGCCGGCCTTCGGGATCGAACAGCTCGACGCCCTCGCCCCGCACGATGTGCAGGGGCGTGTTGTAGAAGAGGGGCGCGCCGGCGCCGAAGGCGCGGTCGCGGCGGGCAGCTAATGTCGTCGAGCTCATCGGTCAGCCTTTCGTTGGCGTCGACCGCGACGATAGCGCCCGCCGTGCGCCGTTCCTACATCTTCCCCGAGACGATGCGCGCGCCCAGCGCCCAGCGGTGGACCTCGGACGGACCGTCGTAGATGCGGAAGGCGCGGGAATCGCGGAAGAAGCGCTCGACCACCGTGTCGCGCGTGATGCCT
>CAIYWM010000073.1 GCA_903929895.1 uncultured Alphaproteobacteria bacterium | reverse complement strand
GTCGCCCGCAACTTCGAGGGCAGGACGATCCTCACCGCCGCACAGGTCGAGGATGTCGTGGCCTATCTCGTCACGTTGAGGGATTGAATGGATCGACGTCTCTTCCTTGCCGGCACGGCTGCCGTCGTTCTCGTGCCGCTCTCGCCCGCGACGGCGACCCCCGATGCCATGGCCGAGGCCATCCGCGAGATCGTCGGGACGGCCACGCCGACCGAAGGGCGGGTCAAGCTCGACGTCCCGCCGCTGGTCGAGAACGGCAGCACGGTGCCGCTCACCGTGTCGGTCGATGGTCCGATGACCGAAGCCGACCACGTGAAGGCGATCCATGTCTTCAACGAGAAGAACCCGCAGCCCAACGTCTTCTCCGCCCGGCTCGGTCCGCGCAGCGGCAAGGCGATCGTCGGCACGCGCATCAAGCTCGGCGACAGCCAGCGGATCATCGCCATCGCCGAGACCAGCGACGGCAGGTTCTGGAGCGCTGGCGCCGACGTGATCGTGACCCTTGCCGCCTGCCTCGAGGAATCGCCCTGATGTCGAACATCCTGGTGAACGCCCCGAAGACCGCCAAGCGCGGCGCCGTCATCGAGATCAAGGCGCTGATCATGCACCCGATGGAGACCGGCTTCCGGCCCGGTCCGAACGGCCGCATCATCCCGCGCAACATCATCGAGCGATTCACCGCGACCTGGAACGGCGCCGAAGTTTTCGCGATGGACATGTCGCCCGCGATCGCCGCCAATCCGTTCGTGTCTTTCTTCGCCGAGGCGAAGGAGAGCGGCACGATGGTCCTGCGCTGGACCGGCGACGAAGGCTTCGCCGCCGAGCAGCGGGTCGACATCGCCGTCGAATGACCGCGCGGCTGCTCGTCATCGGCTTGGCGCTGGTGTTCGCCGCATCCTACGCGGCCGCGCAAGTTGGCGCGGACAAGCGGCGGTCCGGCTACCAGGACATGGGCGAGGCCCTGCAGAAGATGCAGGACGACGATACGGCCAATCCCGGCATGCTGTTCGTCCAACTCGGCGGCCAGCTCTGGAACAGGGTGGCCGGGGCAGCCGACAAATCCTGCGCCGATTGCCATGGCGACGCCGCCGTCAACATGAAGGGCGTGGCCGCGCGCTATCCCGCGATCCCGGCGGGCAGTGACCGTCCGGTCGATCTCGAGGGCCGCATCAACCTCTGCCGCACGGAACATCAGAAGGCCGACCGGCTGCCGCCCGAGAATCGCGACCTGCTGGCGCTCGCCGTGTATGTCGCGCACCAGTCGCGCGACCTGCAGATTGCGCCGCCTTATGATCCGCGCCTGGATGCCTTCCGCCGGGACGGTGCCGAGATCTATCGCCGCCGCCAGGGCCAGCTCAACCTGTCCTGCGCGATCTGCCATGACGACAATGCCGGCAAGAAACTGGCGGGCATCGTCATTCCGGAGGCACATCCCACCGGCTATCCGATCTATCGCCTGGAATGGCAGGCGCTGGGCTCCCTGAAGCGGCGGCTGCGCAATTGCCTCGTTGGTATCCGTGCCGAAGCCTGGCCGCTCGATGCTCCCGAATATACGGCGCTGGAGCTCTATCTGATGGAGCGGGCGAAGGGCATGAAGCTGGAGACCCCGGCTGTGCGGCCTTAGAGTCTTCCCGTCTCGTATTGACCACTCCACCTCACCTTGAGGAGGCTGCATCGCAGCCGTCTCGAAGGGTGGGCAGCAGACGCAGTGCTCGTGCCCATGCTTCGAGACGCGCTCCTGCGGAGCGCTCTTCAGCATGAGGTTGTGGTGTATGTTTCGATCCCGCTCGGAATGACTCCAGGCGTTCGTCGCGGCGGAGTTGAATTTTCTCCGGTTGGCGGTCTGCGCAGTCTTTCCTGCCGTCGTGGCAGCCTGATTCGACCGACCGTTTCATTGCTGCAGGAGCGAACGCGCCCGTACAGTTAAGGCATGCTCAGTCTTGCCAGCACCCTCGTTGCCCGGGCGGCGCGCCTGTTCCAGGCGGCCTACGAAGAGCCCGCAATCTGGACGATCTCCGCGCAGGGGCGGGTCGTGGGCTCGCTGATGTGCGAGGCCGGCATCTGGCGCCTCTCCTGGTTCGACGAAGCCCCGCCGCGGCTCGTGAACTATGCCGGCCGGGTGGATGGCGACGTCGAGGCGCTTGCCATCGTGCTCACCGAGCGGCTGGGTGCACCGGTGCGCCTGGAGTCGCTTCCGGTCTAGACTGGCCGCACCGCGTTGACGGATTGATGAATATGGATGCCATCGACAAGAAGATCGTCGCGCTCCTCCAGGAGGATGCGAGCCTTTCGCTGGCGCAGATCGCCCATCGGGTCGGCCTGTCGCAAAGCCCCTGCTGGAAGCGCATCCAGCGCCTGGAGAAGTCCGGCGTCATCCTGAAGCGGGTGGCGTTGATCTCGCCCGAGGCGATTGGCATGGGGCTGACCGTGTTCGTGTCGATCGAGACCGGCGACCATTCCTCGGCCTGGCTCTCCAAGTTCGCCAGCACCGTCACGGCCATGCCCGAGGTGATGGAGTTCCATCGCATGGCGGGCGACATCGATTACATGTTGCGCGTCGCGGTTCCCGACATGCAGGCCTATGACACGTTCTACAAGAAGCTGATCGACACGATGCCGCTCAAGAACGTGACCTCGCGCTTTTCAATGGAGCGCGTGAAGTCGACGACGGCCTATCCGATCGTTTCCGATCTCAAGCCCGTGCGTAAACGCTAGGACGGGCCGGCGGGAAGAGCAGCCGGTCGAGCGCCAGGCGCCCCGGGCCGAACTTGGCAAGGTAGAGCAGCGCCACCGCCCAGACGCCGTGCGTGTCGAAGGCGTTGGGATAGACGAAGATCTCGATCACCAGGGTCATGGCGAGCAGGGCGAGAGCCGCCGGCCGCGTGAACAGGCCAAGGAAGAGCAGGATCGGCAGGCTGAGTTCCGCCGCCGTCGCCAGATAGGAGGCGAGTTCGGGCGAGAGGAGCGGCAGCCTGTACTCTTCACGAAACAGCGTGAGGGTGGTGCCGTCGGCCCAGCCATCGAGCTTCAGCAGGCCCGAGCGCAGGAAGATCGTGCCGACGGACAGCCGGGCAAGGAGAGCCAGCAGCTCGTGCGGGATATGGGCCAGCAGCGCGTCGAGGCGCGACAACAGAGCGATCATCGAGACGATCCTTGGGACAGGGTGGTGATGGCGCCGGCTCCGAACAGCGTCGACAGGGCTGTTGCCAGATCGAATCCCTCGTGGGCGCGCGACGCCGCCTCGGTGGCGGCGCCCAACGCGACGCCTTGTGCCAGCTTGTTCACAAGCCGGTCCGTGCCCGGCGGCAGCCGATGGAGGAGAACCTCCAGATGCGGCCGCGTCACCAGCGCCGTCTCGCCTGTCCAGTCAGCTGCCGGCGCCTCGGGTGTGGCGTCGTGGGCATTGGTGGTCCAGACAGAGACGATGGGCCACGGCGAGGCGATGACGGCCATGGCTGGATGCAGGCCGAGCGTCACGGAGCCCAGCGCTTCCGGAGGCAGCTCAGCGAGTCGGCCGATATCGGCCGCGCTGGCACCGGCACTGTGGAATGCGACGTGGCGCGCCCATTCCAGCCGGGCGATGTCGGGCAGGTAGGGCAGGTCCGCGGCGGGATCGAACCCCTCCAGGAAACTTGCGAAGGCGATGCCATACTCGGCGAGGACGGGCGATCGCGGCGGATGTCGCTCGATGAAGACCAGCGCTGTGGCAGTGAAGAACTCTTCGCCCACCAGACGCGCCAACACCGGAAACCGTGCCGCCAGGGCGGCGGCGAGACTGGCTTTCACGTTGTTGCGGTAGACGCCGAAGCGCCGCTCGTGAGCGGGCCGGACCTGGCGTCGAATGCCGTCGGGCACCGACAGAGGGGCCTGCAGCACGGCGCGGGCAAAGCGGTGCTGCAGGTCGGCGAGACCGTTGCCGTCAGGCTGCGCGGGCATCGAGGTCTCGGGCCGTCTGCAAAATCGACTGGGCCTGACGGACTTCTCCTTCGAGGTCGGGCCAGGCGGGCACGTCGGAGTCACACTCGATCAGTGTGGGGTGGCCACCCCGGCGCGCGATCACGTCCCGAAAGAGGGACCAGATCTCCGGAGCGATGGTCCGGTCGTGTGTGTCGACGAACAGCGCGTCACCGTCGCTCTCCAGCACGGCGTGACCGGCGAGATGGATCTCGCCGACATGCTCATGCGGGAAGTTCTCGAGATAGGCGCGGGGATCGAAGCCGTGATTGGCCGCGGAGACGACGACGTTGTTGATGTCGAGCAGCAATCCGCAGCCGCTGCGCCGGGCGAGCGCCCGCAGGAAGTCCGTCTCCGGCATTTCCTCCCCGTCGAAGCGGAGATAGGTCGAGGGATTCTCGATGAGGATGCGTCTTCCGAGCACCGTCTGGGCCTCGTCCAGGTGGCGCGCCACCAGCGACAGGGTGGCTTCCGTATAGGGCAAGGGCAGCAGGTCGTTCAGGAAGATCCCGTCATGCGTCGACCAGGCGAGATGTTCCGAGACGATGAAGGGCTGGTAGCGGTCCACCACCGCCTTCAGGCGGGCGAGATGGCCCGGCGCCATGCCATCGGCCGATCCGATCGACAGGCCCACGCCATGCACCGACAGCGGATAGAGCGCGCGTACGCGCTCCAGGAAATGATGCGGCGGACCGCCGGCTCCCATGTAGTTCTCGGCATGCACCTCGAACCAGCCGACATCGGGTCGGGTTTCGAGGATGTGCCGCTGGTGTTCGGGCTTCAGCCCGGCACCGGCACGAAGCAGGCAGTCCGCCGTCACGACGCGTCTTCCTTACATCGGGGTGAGCGTGCCCTTGCGCTTCATGCCGTCCTTGAGTGTCACTTCCATCGTGGCGCAGGAGCCCTTGGCGACGTACTTCCAGGCCTTGGCGTCGTAGTCGGCCTTCGACGTGCCGGCGCAGGAATTGTTGCCGGTCGCGGCGCAGTCGTTCTTGCCCGCCATCGAGATGCCGTAGCACCTCTCCTTGTCGGCGTTCGCGGTCTGGGCGTTGGCGCCGGACGACATCAGGGCGGCGGCGGCGACGGCGGCCGCGAGGGCGACAGTGGCGGTACGATTGATCATGGACAAATCCTCCAAGGCTCTCGAGCCAATCTCGGCTCGCAGGAGGTCATTCGGGGGTGCGAGCTTTCGCGTTACAGGCGCCGCTTTCTTTTTTCTCCAAAGCGCCTGTAATGTTCGCTCGATCCAACACGAACATGTGAAGAGTGAACCCCGTTGTCCGATCCGGAAGATCTCGCCGCGCTCATGCGGGCAGCCCGGAAGGGGGACGACGAGGCCTATCGGCGCCTGCTGCTGCTCGTCGCTTCGTGGCTGCGTGCGGTGGCGTCGCGCGGGCTGAC
Organism: uncultured Alphaproteobacteria bacterium; assembly: GCA_903929895.1. GTDB lineage: Bacteria > Pseudomonadota > Alphaproteobacteria > Reyranellales > Reyranellaceae > Reyranella. The sequence goes on along the minus strand of CAIYWM010000073.1, from coordinate 2,210 downwards.
GGCGGCCGGCCGGCCGAATGCGGATTGCGAAGACATCGTCCAGGAGACCTTGCTGGCTATGCATCTGAAGCGCGACACCTGGGACGAGACGCAGCCCTTGCAGCCCTGGCTGCGGGCCATCGCGCGCCACAAGCTGGTCGATCATCTGCGGCGCCGCGGCTTCACCGATCATGTCGATATCGACGACCATTCCGACACGCTCGCCGCGCCTGCGTCTGCGGAGGAGGGAAGCGCCCTCGATGCGCGGCAGATGCTGGCCAGCCTGCCCGAGCGCCAGCGCCGGATCGTGGAAGGAATCTCCATCGAGGGGCAGAGCGCCCGGGACGTCGGAGCGCGGATGGGCATGAGCGAAGGCGCCGTCCGGGTGACGCTGCATCGTGCGTTGCGCGCGCTGGCTGAAGTCTATCGCAAGGACAGGACATGAAGACCGAGCAGCTCGTGGCATCGCTGGTCGCCGACCGGTCCGGGTCGGCGAGGCCGCTCGGACGCACCGTTGGCGGGGCCGTCCTGGCGGGCGCGCTGGTGTCGCTCGTGATCTTCGCGGTCGAATTCGGGCCGCGCGTAGATCTGGCGGCAGCCTTCGCGACCTGGCGCTTCGATTCCAAGATCATGCTGGTGCTGTCCGCTCTGGCGGTTGCCCTCGGCGCCTGTATTTCAATGGCGCGGCCGGTTGTCATCGCGCGATGGCGGTGGAGCGTGCTGCCGATCCTGTTCCTGGCGGCGGCGCTGCTGGCGGTCGAACTCGTCGCGCTGCCCGCCGGAACGTGGCAGGCGAATTTGGTCGGCAGCAATGCGCTCGATTGCCTGATGGCCATCCCGCTCTTCGCGCTCGCTCCCTTGGTGGCGCTGCTGCTGGCGCTGCGCCGGGCCGCGCCGGCTTCTCCGGCACTTGCCGGTGCGGCCGCAGGCGGCCTGGCCGCTGCCGTGGCCGCGACGATGTACGCCTTCCACTGCTTCGATGACTCGCCGCTTTTCGTGCTCACCTGGTATCCGCTGGCGGCGATCCCCGTCATTCTCGTGGGAGCTGCCGTCGGACGCCGCTTCTTGCGCTGGTAGCAGACGCTTCGCTCAGGGCTTCGAACAGACGCCGTGCCGGCTTTGCAAGACGTCGCGAGTCGCGGACGTACACGGCGAGCTCACGTATCGACCAGGCCTCCGTGAGGCGCAGCGTCGCGAGCGGCAGGGCGCGACGATGGCGCAAGGCGGTGGCCTCCGGCACGATTCCGACGCCCGCGCCCGCCGCCACCATCGTGCAGACAGTGTCGAGGCTGTTGACCCGGACGCGCAAGCGCAGGGCGCGGCCGAGGCGGGCGGCCTGCATGGCGAGATGCTCGTCGAGCGCTGTGCCGCGCGGCAGGCCCACGAAATCGAGGTCGAGCAACTCGGCAAAGCCGGTCTGTCGCCGGCCCGCCAGACGATGGCCGGTCGGCACGACCAGCACCAGCCGATCGATCCGGAAGGGATGGGACTCCAGTCCTGGGACCAGCGCGGCCTGCGATCCGATGCCGATGTCGGCATCACCCGCGGCGATGGCGGCACCGATCGCCGGACTCTCGCGATCCTCGAGATCGATGTCGATCGCCGGGTTGGCGGCGAGGAAGGTCGCGAGCAGTGCCGGGAGATGCTCCGAGAGCGCCGAGGTGTTGGCGAGGATGCGGACGCTTCCCTTGAGGCCTCGCGAATAGGCGCCGAGATCGCCGCGCATGGTCTCGATCTGCTGCAACACGATGCGGGCATGATCGAGCAGGCTGCGCCCGGCACCGGTCGGTTCGACGCCCCGCCGGCCGCGCTTCAGCAGGGCAACGCCGAGCAGTTCCTCCATGCCGCGGATGCGCGCGCTGGCCGAAGCAAGCGCCAGGTGCGCCCGTTCGGCGCCGCGCGTGATGCTGCCGGTTTGCGTCACATGCAGGAAAAGCCGCAGGTCGGTGAAATCGAAGCGCAAGGAAAGCTCCATCAGCCTTCGTCTGGCCCGAAGGCATACTCCGTATTCTGTGCATTGCGAAGTTCCTGGCCGGCGGCAAGGGTGGGCCATGGAGCTGTCGATCCTGGCTTTCGTCCTCGCGGTCTTCGTCCTGGCCGGCTTCACCAAGGGAGTCATCGGACTTGGGCTTCCCACCATCTCGATGGGCCTGCTGGCCGTGGTCCTGTCGCCGGTCGAGGCGGCGGCGCTGCTGATTCTGCCGTCGCTGGTCACCAATGTCTGGCAGATG
>CAIYWM010000072.1 GCA_903929895.1 uncultured Alphaproteobacteria bacterium | reverse complement strand
TGGCGGCCTGCACCTTGTCGGGATCGGGCCGGCCGAGCGGCTTGTCCTCCAGCGCGAGCGCACCCAGCCGGCGGCGCCGCCGCGCCAGCACCGCGCCGTCGCGCGCGCTCCACTGCACCAGCTGCTCGTCGACGATGCGGTCGGCGTAGAGGTCCTCGATCTCCGCGGCGGTGATCGGCGCGGCGAGGAAAATGCGTGACTCCTGCGCCGAGCCGTCGAGATCGGCGACGACCAGGAATTCCTCGTTCGCCATCGGATCGCCCTCGGGCAGCGCGGCACCACGACCGCCCGACAGCAGATAGCGCCCGGCCGTGCCGGGCCGGCGGCGTCCGATGCGGTCGGGATAGGCCAGCGCCAGCAGCGGACCCGTCATGGCGATGTCGGCGCGGTCCTCGCCACCGCCGCGCGGCATCAGGCGTCGGGCCGCCTCCTGGATCAGGCGCAAGGTACCGTCGCGTCGCCCGCTCAACGCAATGTCGACCCGGTGCCGGAGATCGGCGTCGCGTTGCCCGGGCGGTAGGCGCAGGAAATCGCGTTCACCGAGGATCGCGGCCAGCAGCGCGGCGACCTTGCCTTGCCCCAGCTCGCGGCCTTTCAGGACAAGATGGGCGATGCGCGGATGCTGCCCGAGGCGCGCCATGGCGCGGCCATGGGCCGTGATGGCGCCACTGCCGTCGATGGCGCCAAGATCGGCCAGCAGGGTCCGCGCCGTGGTGAGCGAAGCAGCGGGTGGCGGTGTCAGCCATGGCAGGCTCGCGGCATCGCTGGTGCCCCAGGCGGCCAGCTCAAGCGCCAGCGGCGCCAGGTCGGCGTCGAGGATCTCGGGCGGCGTGAAGGGCAGCAGCCCGCGCTGTGCCTGCTCCGGCCACAGGCGATAGCAGATGCCGGGTTCGAGGCGGCCGGCGCGACCGCGGCGCTGGTCGGCCGAGGCCTGGCTGACCCTCACGGTCTCGAGCCGCGTCATGCCCGAGCGCGGCGAGAACTTCGGCACGCGCATCTGGCCGCTGTCGATCACGATGCGCACGCCCTCGATGGTGAGGCTGGTCTCGGCGATCGACGTTGCCAGCACGACCTTGCGCCGGCCCGGCGGCGATGGCGCGATGGCGCGGTCCTGGTCGGTGGGTGACAGGTCGCCGTAGAGCGGCGCCACGTCGACATCGGGGCCGATGCCCTGCAGCCGCTCCTCGACCCGGCGGATCTCGCCGACGCCCGGCAGAAAGACCAGCGCGCTGCCGGTTTCCTCGGCGAGCGCGCGGCGCACGGCGGCTGCGACGCTGTCCTCGATGCGGCCGGCGGACTCGCGATCGAGATAGCGCGTGTCGACGGGGAACATGCGGCCCGCGCTCTCGATCACTTCTGCACCGCCCAGCCGAGCCGACACCGGGCCGGGATCGAGCGTCGCCGACATGGCCACGACGCGCAGATCCTCGCGCAGCGCCGTTTGCGCCTCGCGCACCAGGGCAAAGGACAGGTCGGTTTCGAGGCCGCGCTCGTGCAGCTCATCGAAGATCACGCAGCCCACGGACTCGAGCGACGGGTCGTCCTGCAGCAGGCGCAGGAACAGTCCGTCGGTCACCACTTCGATGCGGGTGCGCGGCCCGACCTTGGTATCGAAGCGGACGCGATAGCCCACGGTCTCGCCGACCGCTTCGCCCAGGGTCGCGGCCATGCGGCGAGCGGCGGCGCGGGCGGCCAGCCGTCGCGGCTCCTGCATCACGATCCGGCGGTCGCCTAGCCAGGGCGCATCGAGCAGCGCCAGCGGCACGCGCGTCGTCTTGCCGGCGCCCGGCGGTGCCACCAGCACGGCGGCATTGCCGGCCACCAGCGCGGCCTTGAGACGCGGCAGCGCCTCGTCGACGGGAAGCGGCTCCATCGGTCCGCTTGTCACGGGGCGAGTGGATGGACGGGAAGAAGGGGCGGGTTCACTCTGGGGTTCTTACGCTTGAGGTCGTGCAATGTCTGTCGTCGTCGAAGCCCTGGATCATATCGTCATCAACGTGCGCGACGTAGAGGTCGCGGCCGCCTGGTACCAGCGCGTGCTGGGCATGACGCGCAAGGACACCGAGCCACGGCCCGGTCATCGCGTCACGTCGATGCATTTCGGCCGCCAGAAGATCAACCTCCGCCCTGAGAGCGCCACACAGAAGCAATGGTTCACCGGCAGGACGGTGGCGCCGGGCAGCGACGATCTGTGTTTCCTGACGCAGTCGTCGCCGCAGGCGGTGGCCGACCATTTCGGGAGGTGCGGCGTGGAGATCGAGGTAGGGCCCGCTGAGAAGAGTGGCGCGATGGGCGCGATCGTTTCGGTCTATTGTCGCGATCCCGACGGCAACCTGATCGAGGTCTCGTCCTACAAGTAGTCTTTTGGAGGCATGACCGCGCCGTTCGACACCTTCGTCCGCTCGCCGCGACCGCAGACGCCGGGGCTCGATCTCGCGACCCTGTGGATCTCGCGCCAGCCTGATGCCGATCGGGCAGAGTTCTCCGGTCGAGACGACGGGATCAGTCTACCGAAGTCATCCCACGCTAGAGCAGGAACGTGTTCGTGCGGTCGAGGAAGTCGTGCATGTGCACGATCATCTGGTCTTCCTCCAACAGGCAGACACCATAGGCTGGTGGCTCATGGCTGCCGGGGATGCGGCCTTCGATGACGAAGTCGAGCGCCACCTGGTGGCTGGTCGCGCGGAGCGTCGAGAGGGGAATGCCACGCCACGCGCCGGCAATCGGCCGGTGGAGGTGACCGAAGAACAGATGGCGGATGTTCCGGCGACCCTCGATGGCCGCGATGAAATGCTGCGGGTCGAGCAGCGAGATGTCGTCCATGCGCTTCAGCCGCACCTTGAAGGGCGGATGATGGATGAAGATCATGACCGGCCTGTCGCCCAGGGCGTCGAGCGTCGCCTTCAACCAGGCGCCGCGCTTCTCGCAGAAAGTGCCCCACGGCTTGCCGGGCTCATTGGTGTCGAGGCAGACCGCCGTCACGCCCTCGCCCATGTCGAACGTGAACTGCACGAAGCCGTTCTCGTCGAACCGTGCCTGCGGGAAGGTCGCGCGGAAATTCTCGCGGTCGTCGTGATTGCCGACCAGCAGGTGGTAGGGGATCGCCAGCTTGTCGAGCTCGCGCTTCAGCGCGGCATAGGCCTCGCTCTCGCCCTTGTGGGCAAGATCGCCGGTGACGATGGCGAAGGCCGCGTCCGCATGGTTGCGGTTCACGTCCGCGACGCAGAGCGCCAGCCGGTCGATGGGATTGAGGCCGTAGAGCAGGTTGCCCGGCGGCACGAAATGGGTGTCGGTGATGTGGATGAATTTCTGCACGGCGTCACTCTGACATGAAAAGGCGGAGCAAGGCATGCCGGCTCCGCCTGCGGGGTCGAGCGGTCGCTTCAGCCGGTCACTTCGGCAGCAGCGCCTGCGTGTCCGAGGTCATCTTCTTCAGCGCCTCGTCGGGCTTGGCGCTGCCGTTCACGACGGTCTGCAGATGGTCCTTGATCACGTCGGTGATCTTCAGGCCGTTCTCGCCGGGGAAGGCATACCACGCGGTCATGCTTGGCAGCTGGCTGATGGCGACGCGATGGTTCGGGTTCTGGACATAGAAGTCGCCCAGCATCCTGGCGTCCTTCGCCGGCAGGGCGTTGGCCGGGAAATAGCCGGTGCCCTTGACCATGATCGTGGCACCGACCGGGCCGGTGGCGAACTTGATGTACTCCCACGCGGCCTTCTGCTTGGCCGGGTCCTTCGCCAGCATCATGGCGACGTTGCCGCCTGCCGGCAGTCGCGACTCGGCGCCGGCGCCCAGCGGGAAGGTCGCGGTGCGGAGGTTGAACACGCCCTGCGACTGCTTGGTGACACCGCCCAGGCGCGAGGTCGAGTGCGCCCAGATGCCGAGGCGGCCCGAGACGAAATCCTGCAGCGCGGTCGCCTGGCTCACGTCGCGCATCGTGCCGTCGCTGATCATGAGACGCAGCGTCTCGATCGCCTTCTGGCCCGGCGCCTGGTCGAAGGCCACCTTCTTCTCGTCCGCCGTCAGCATCGTGCCGCCATTGGAGAAGACCAGCGCCTGCCACATCCAGTTGCCGGTGATGTCCCAGTCGAAATGGAAGCCGGCGATCTTGTTGGCCGGATCGTTGATCTTCTTGGCCAGCGCGAAGATGCCGTCCCAGGTCTTGGGGAAGTTGTCGGGATCGCCGCCGGCCTTCTTAACCAGGTCGGCATTGAAATAGATGATCGGCGTCGAGAGAGAGAAGCCCATGCCGTACTGCTTGCCCTTGACCTGGCCCAGCGTCAGCAGCGCGCCGTCATAGCCCGCCTTGGCCCAATCCTTCTCGGCGGCGATCATGGCGTCGAGCGGCTGGGCGATGCCGCGATCGGCGAGGATGCGCTGGCGGTTGAGGCCCTGGAACGTGACGTCCGGCAGCGGGCCGGTGACGGCGTTGCGCAGCACCTGCTGGGTGGCGTCCTCGTATTCCTTGGTCGGCTGGACGAACTTGACCTTGATGTCCGGATGCGCCGCCATGAATTGCTTGGCAACCTCCTCCTGCACCTCCTTGAAGATGTCGGGGATCGCGTACTGGACGGTGATCTCGGTCTGTGCCGCCGCGGGGCCCGCGGCGAAGGCGGCGGCGAGTGCCGCCAGGCCCAGGAACTTGCGCATGATTGTCTCCCTTCCCTGAAGGTCCTTAAGTCACACGTAGCTGTTGCCGTTTTCTTTCAGCCCTTCATGCCGCTGAGCGTAACTCCCTCGATGAATCGCCGCTGGGCGGCGAGGAACAGCAGGACGAGCGGGGCGGTGATCACCACGGTGCCGGCCATCAACGGGCCGAAATCGCTGCCGGCCTCCTCGTTCCTGAAGAACAGCGTGCCGAGCGGCGGCGTGGCGAGGTCGCCGGTCTGGATGACGATCAACGGCCAGAAGAAATCGTTCCAGTGCGAGACGATGGAGATCACGCCGAAGGCCAGCATGGCGGGCATCGCGAGCGGCAGCATGATGCGCCACAGGATCTCGAACTCGCCCAGCCCGTCGATCCGGGCGGCATACATCAGGTCGTCAGGCACGGTCTTGAAAAACTGCCGCATCAGGAAGATGCCGAAGGCCGAGAAGACGAAAGGCAGGATGAGGGCGGCATAGCTGTCCAGCAGGCCGGCCTCGTAGAGCATGACGTAGCGCGGGATGGCAGGCGCCTGGGCCGGAATCATGAGGCCGATCAGGACCATCGTGAAAAGAATGTCGCGTCCCCTGAAGCGCAGTTTTGCCAGCGCGTAGGCGGCCGGCAGGGAGACCATCAGCTGCAGGAGGAAGATGCCGCCGGTCACGATGACGCCGTTCAGCAGGTAGCGCAGCAGCGGCACCTTGGTGAAGGCCTTGGTGTAGTTCTCCGCCGCCGCCCAGGTGTTGGGCAGCAGGCTGAGCTTGGTCGAGAAGATCTCGTTGGGCGGCTTCAGCGACGTCGAGACCATCCAGACGAACGGCGCCAGCATGATCACCAGCCCGAAGATCAGGAGGAGATGGCGCAGCACATGGCCCAGGATCGAGCCGCCCGGTCTCATGCGAGGGCCTTCATCCGTAGTGCGTCCTCTTCTCGCCGGCCTTCACCTGCAGGAGCGTGAGGGCCAGCACGACGACGAGGAACACCACCGTGATGGCGGCGCCATAGCCGGTGCGGAAGAAATTGAAGGCCTCGGTGTACATCGTATAGAGCAGCACCTCGGTCGATTTGTTCGGCCCGCCCTTGGTCAGCACCTCGACGGTGTCGAAGACCTGGAAGGAGCGGATGCCCGACACCACGGTGACGAACAGGGTCGCCGGCCCGAGCATCGGCCAGGTGACGCAGCGGAAACGCTCCCAGGCCGAGGCCGCGCCGTCGATCTCGGCGGCCTCGTAGAGATCCGCAGGGATGGATTTGAGCCCGGCCATGAACAGCACCATGTTGAGGCCGGCCGACTGCCAGATGCCGATGCCCGCCAGGGTGAACAGCGCGCGGCCCGGGTTCTTCAGCCAGTCGCCGCCCTGGATGCCGATCTGTTCGAGCACGACGTTGATCAGCCCGACGCTGGGATGCAGCAGAAACTCCCAGACCACGGCCATGGCGATCAGCGTCGAGGTCACGGGCAGGAAGTAGGCGGCGCGATAGAAGGCGCGCCCGAACGTGGCGCCCTCGATCAGCAGGGCCAGGCCGAGACCAAGGAACACCGAGCCGGGCACGACCACCAGGCAGTAGACGAACGTATTGCCGAACGACTTCCAGAAGACGCGATCGGTGAACAGCTGCTGGTAGTTTCCCAGGCCGATGAAGTTCATGGTCGGCGCACCGAGTTGCCAGTCGGTCAGCGACAGAACGAACACGGCCAGTGTCGGCCCCGCGAGCAGAACCACGAACATGAGCCACGCCGGCGAGACCAGCGCTTGCGCGGCGCGCCGTTCGGCCGGCGTGGCGTCCTGGATGGATTGCGTCGTCACCGCACGCGCTTTCCCTGGGAGTCGAACTTGAGCACGCGATGGGGCAGCGGCTTCAGCCCGACGGCCTCGCCACGCTGCGGATCGTGCTCGGAATGGGCATCGATGCGGGCAATCAATGCGGTCGCATGGCCCCGTACGTCGACGTGGACGAGGCTCTCCGAGCCCATGTGCTCGACGAGCCGGACATGGCCCGCGAGCGCGCCGGTCTCATAGGGCGCCACGAGCTGCATCGATTCAGGCCGCACGGCATGGAAGCCGCCCTCGACCGGGATGACGTTGATCTTCGGGCTGCCGACGAACTCCGCGACGGCCAGCGTCTCGGGATCGTCGTAGAGCTGCCGCGGCGGCGCCACCTGCTCGAGCTTGCCCGCGAGCATGACCGCGACGCGATCGGACATTGTCATCGCCTCGGCCTGGTCATGCGTCACGTAGATCATCGTGGCGCCCAGCCGGCGCTGGAGGTCGGTCAGTTCGGAGCGCATCTGCACACGCAGCTTGGCGTCCAGGTTGGAGAGCGGTTCGTCGAGCAGGAAGGCGGCAGGATGTCGGACCATGGCGCGGCCGAGGGCGACGCGCTGTTTCTGGCCGCCGGACAGCTGGCCCGGCTTGCGGCCCAGAAGCGCACCGATGTCAAGGGCCTGGGCGGCTTCCGTCACATCCTTCGCGATGGTCCTGCGCGCGGCGGCCGTGCCCGGCAGCAGCGATCCGAGCCAGGGCAGGCGCTGCCAGACGTTCAGACGGCGCATGGAGAGCGGCAGGCCGATGTTTTCCGCCACCGTCATGTGGGGATAGAGCGCGTAGCTCTGGAAAACCATGGCGATGTCGCGGTCGCGTGCCGGCAGTTCGTCGACCCGCCGGCCGCCGAGGACGATGGCGCCGGCATCATTGCGCTCCAGCCCCGCCACGATCCGCAGCAGGGTCGACTTGCCACAGCCCGACGGCCCGAGAAGCGTCAGGACCTCGCCATCGGCAATCTGGACTGAAATATCCTTCAGGACCTCAACGGCGCCGAAACTCTTCCGGACCCCGTCGAGGGAAATCGTCGCCACGCGACAGTGCTCCCCACAAC
>CAIYWM010000071.1 GCA_903929895.1 uncultured Alphaproteobacteria bacterium | reverse complement strand
GGCACCGGATAACGACCGCCAGCAGGCCGCCGACTTCGCCTGGGCCACAATGCACGGGTTCATCACCCTCGTGCTCGAAGGCGAGATCGGGGGCCGCGACTCCTCCAAGGCGCTGAAGGCCCGGGGACTGGCCGCCCTGGCAGCGATGGCCGAAACCGTGGTGCGCTTCGCCCGGCCCTGAGCGGACCGAAGTTCAGAGAGGAATGCGGAACAGCAGCGCTTCCGAGCCGCCGTGCGCCGCGACCTTGGTGAAGTGCTCGACGAGGACGCCGCCATTGGCCGTGATGACCTTCTGCGAGGGCAGATTGTCGGGATCCGTCGTCAGGTCGACATGCTGCAGCCCGTGCCGCCGGATCTCCTTCAGGAGCATTCCCAGCGCGAGGGTCGCGTAGCCGCGCCGGCGCTTCCACGGCGCTACGGCATAGCCGATATGGCCAAGAACGTAGGAGGGGAGCGCTGCCGTCCCCGGCTGCCAGCGAAAGCCGATCGAGCCGCAGAATTCGCCGTCCCACATCCAACGCCGATAGCCGGGCATTCGCGCGACCATTGTGCCGTCGGGCAGGGTGATGGGGCCGGCCTTGGCTTCCGGATCGTCCAGCGAGGCCACCAAGGCTGAAGGATCGGCCGCGATGCGCGCCAGTTCCTCGCGCGGCGCCTCGTCGACACGCACATTGTCGGGCAACCAGCCGCGCCGGAGCGCGTCAGCATACCCGTCGAGATGGGCCAAGTCGGGAACGATGAGCTGCAACGGACTTTCCTTTTCGGGCGGCCGGTGCTGTAGCATGCCGGTCCATGAGTTCCAGCCCTGTCCTCGTCCTCGATATCGATGGCGTCGTTTCCCTCGCCCAGTCGGGCTCGCCGCATCCCTGGTACGCGACCCTCAAGGAAGACTGGGGCCTCAGCCATGACGAGGAGCTGGCGCCGGAATTCTTCCTGAAGCCCGACTTCATGGAGGTCCTCCGCGGCCGCCTCGATCTCTACGTGGCGCTGCACGAGTATTTCGAAACGAAGGGCCTGGCCGACCGGCTCGAGGAGTTCGTCGCCTACTGGTTCGAGAAGGATTCCGACATCGACCGCGGCGTCCTCGCCCAGGCCGACGCTTGGCGCCGGCGGACCGGCGGCCGGGTCTTCGCCGCGACCAACCAGGAGCATCATCGCATCGCCTATCTGCGCGACCGGATGGGGCTCGGCGCGCATTTCGACGAGATCGTCTATTCGGCCGCGCTGGGCGTCTGCAAGCCCGAGCGCGTTTTCTATACGAACGCGCAGGCCCGCATGGGGGTCACCGTCGCCCAGTCGATCCTGTTCGTCGACGACAAGACCAGCAACGTCGACGGCGCCCGCATGGCGGGCTGGCGGGCCATGCTCTATCGCGGGCCGGAGAGCCTCGAACGGGTGCTGGCGGGCTGGGGCTAGGCGTCGTTGCAGCAGCGTGAGACGAGGAGCGTGCACGCCAGCAGGTCGGCGCAGCCGCCGGCCGACAGGTTCCGTTCGACGAAGTTGCGATGCAGCGCCTGTGCCTTTTCGAACCAGCCGTTCCCGCGGCAGCCACCGTCGGCCAGGAATCCCGCCGCCGCCTGGCGCACGAAAGATCCGGCCTCAAGGCCGCCGCGATAGAGAACAGTCGTATCGTCGACCGCCGCCATCAGCGTGAACAGTGTCTCGATGCTGGCGGCATTGTCGTCGAGGCCGGCCTGCCGCGCCGCCCTATAAGCGGGGATGCCCGTCTCGAACACGCTGGGGAAGGCGAGG
>CAIYWM010000070.1 GCA_903929895.1 uncultured Alphaproteobacteria bacterium | reverse complement strand
CGGGACGGTGGAACATGCTTCTGCCGCCCTGGGCCTATCCAAGCTGTTCGTCGGCATCGTGGTGGTGGCTGTCGTCGGCAATGCCGCCGAGCACAGCACCGCCGTTCTGGTCGCCATGCGCAATCGCATGGAAATGGCGGTCGGCATCGCCATCGGCAGCAGCACGCAGATCGCCCTCTTCGTGGCGCCGCTGCTGGTGCTGCTCAGCCTCTTCGTGGCGCCCGAGCCGCTCAGCCTGGCTTTCTCCGGCGTCGAGGTCTTTCTCATGCTTGCCGCCACCTTCGTCGCCTCCGTCCTGATCGTCGATGGCAAGTCGACATGGTTCACCGGCGTGCAGCTCATCGCCGTCTATCTGGTGATGGCGATCACCGTGTTCGCGATTCCGGCCTAGGCGGGGCGATGCTGCTGCAGTTCGTTGTCGGCGCGGCGGCCTGCGTGAGCAACATCGTCATCCACGCCCTGGTCATGCTCGTCCTGGTGCGCGTCGCTCAGGGCGTCGCCGCGAACCCGAGACTGTCGCCATCCCTGCTTCTGACCTCGACCATGGTGGCGACTGTCTCCGTCCTGATGATGGCGCACGGTCTCGAAGTCTGCGTGTGGGCTTTGACCTACGAGATAGTGGGGGCCGTGCCTGCCGGCGCCGATGTTCTTTACTTCGCCTTCGTGAACTACACGACACTCGGGTATGGCGACGTCGTTCCCGTCGAGCGGTGGAGGCTCATCGGACCGACGACGGCGATGTGCGGGGTGCTTATGTTCGGCTGGTCGACGGCCGTGATCTTCGAGGTTCTGAGGCAGGCGCTATCGATCGTCTCGACGACGCCACGGCGAGGTATCAGGGCCGGAGATTGAGCCTCCCGAGCCCTGAACGCGCCTTTCGCGTCCCGATGGCGAGGGCATGAGGTCCATGTTATCGTGCATGGTGCATGAGGGTACGATCTTCGGTCGGCCGCCGGTCCTTGGAACGTCGCAAAGGACCAAGGCCGCACTGAGTCTGCCCTGCGACGCCTGTATCGGCAGGACGCTGAATTTGTGCCGGCCGTTGGACGATTCGCGCCTGCAGCAGATGCTTTCCCTCGGTGGCGTGCGGCACTGGAAGAGGCATGAAACGCTCTTTCGCGCCGGCGATCCGATGGGTGCTTTCTTCAAGATCCGCAAAGGCATCGTCGCTGTTTCGCACACGCTCGATGACGGCCGTCGCCAAATCGTGGCCTTGCGCGCGCCCGGTGATTGCGTCGGCTACCTCGACGAAAATGGTGGGTATGCCTTCGAGGGGGAGGCCCTGACCGACGTGGAGGCCTGCGCCTTCGATCGACGCAAGTTCGATGTCTTTGCTTCACAACACCCGGGCCTGGCGGCGGCCCTCGCCGAGGCCCTGTCGAGCGCGTTGAAGCAGGCCGGTGTCCTGACACTGGTGCTCGGGCAACTCCGGTCGACGGAGCGGGTGGCGCATTTCCTGGCCGAGATCAGCGCGCTCTATGCCGAGCGGCATGTGTCCGCGGCCCAACCCCTGACGCTGCACATGGGGCGGAACGAGATCGCGGACTATCTCGGCCTCACGATCGAAACCGT
>CAIYWM010000069.1 GCA_903929895.1 uncultured Alphaproteobacteria bacterium | reverse complement strand
GTAGTCGCGGACGAACTGCTCGGCATCGAAGGGAAGGGTGGACATGGGACGATCTTCCTTTGGCTCCTGACCCCTCCGGCGCTTCGCGCCACCTCCCCATTTGAATGGGGAGGAAGCTTTCCTCCCCCGTCAGCGGGGGAGGTGCCCGCGTCTTACGCGGGCGGAGGGGTCATGTTGTCTAAGTGTCTGAGAACAGCTTGCCGGCCTCGGCCCAGTTCTCTTTCTTGATGTCGGTCAGGATGATCTGAACGGCGTCGGGCGTGCAGCCCAGCGCGCGGCAGGTGCCTTCGGTCAGTTCCTTGGCCAGCGCACGGCGCTGTTCAATGGTGCGGCCCTCGAACATCTGGACGTTGATCATCGGCATTTTCTTCTTCTCCCCTGGTCAGAACTGGTGATCGATCGCGACATGGCCCGGCTGTGCCTTCACGCGTGCGAGCCAGGCAGTGACGTTCGGATAGGTCGACAGATCGAACCCGCCCTCGTCGGCGACGTGCGTGTAGGCATAGAGCGCGATGTCGGCGAGGCCGTAGCGGTCGTCGACGAAGAAGGGGCGGGTCGCGAGATGCTTCTCCATCACGTCGAGCGCGGCATGGCCCTTCTTCATGATGTCGGGCAGGTTGGCTTCCTGCTGCGGCGAGAGCTTGTCGAGGAAGTGCTTCCAGAAGCGGGCGACCGCGATGTAGGGCTCGTGGCTGTATTGCTCGAAGAACATCCATTGCAGCGTCTTCGCACGCGACAGCCGGTCCGACGGCGCGAACGGCGTGCCTTCGGCGAGGTACCAGAGGATCGCGCCCGACTCGAAGAGGAAGGAGCCGTCCTCCAGTTCCAGCGTGGGAATGCGACCGTTCGGGTTCTTGGCCAGGAACGCGGGCGTGCGCGTCTCGCCCTTCAGGATGTCGCACTCGATGCGCTCGAACGGCACGCCGAGCTGCGACATCAGCAGCCACACCTTGTAGCCGTTGCCCGACCCGGTGAAGTCGTAGACCTTCAGCATCGTCTACTCCGCCGCGATGCGCTGGGCGGCCAGCGCCTTGGTGGCAAGATATGAATGGATGCGCTCGGCGGCATCGCGGCCGTCGCGCACCGCCCACACGACCAGCGAGGCGCCGCGCACGATGTCGCCGGCGGCGAACACGCCGTCGAGGCTGGTCATCATGCTCTTCCAGTCGATCTTGAGCGTGTTCCAGCCGGTGACGCCGAGGTTCGGCGCGCTCATCGCGGCCGGCAGGTCCTCCGGGTCGAAGCCCAGCGCCATCAGCACGAGATCGGCCTCGATGTTCACATGGCTGTTGGGGATCTCCTGCGGCGTCTGGCGGCCCGAGGCGTCGGGCATGCCGAGATGGATGCGCACGGTGCGGACATGGCTCACCGTCTCCTTGCCGAGGAAGGCCTGCGGCGCGGCCAGCCAGACGAATTCGACGCCTTCCTCCTCGGCGTGCTTCACCTCGCGCTGCGAGCCCGGCATGTTGGCGCGGTCGCGGCGATAGAGACACTTCACCGACTTGGCGCCCTGGCGCACGGCCGTGCGCACGCAATCCATCGCCGTGTCGCCGCCGCCGATCACCACGACGTTCTTGCCCGCGGCATTCAGCATGCCCGATTCGAACGCAGGGACCGTGTCGCCCAGGCCCTGGCGGTTCGAGGCGGTGAGATAGTCGAGCGCCGGCGCGATGCCTGTGAGGCCGACGCCGGGGGCGGCGATGTCGCGCGCCTTGTAGACGCCGGTGGCGATCAGCACGGCGCCATGACGCGCGCGCAGCTCCTCGAGTGAAACGTCGCGGCCGACCTCGCAGTTCAGATGGAAGGTGACCTTCGAATCGCGCAGCAGCGTCTCGCGGCGCTGTACGATCTCCTTCTCGAGCTTGAAGTTC
>CAIYWM010000068.1 GCA_903929895.1 uncultured Alphaproteobacteria bacterium | reverse complement strand
GCCATCGGCGGCTACTGCGTCTCGGACGATCCCGACTTCGACATCCTGCGCGTCACCGTGCGTTCCTACATGTTCACGGCGTCCTTGCCGCCGTCGATCGTGGCCTCGGTGCGCCAGGCGCTGAAGGTCGTGAAGGCCAAGCCCGAGCTGCGCACGCAGCTCTGGTCGAACGTCTCCACGCTCTACGAGGGTCTCGCCGCCAAGGGCTTCAAGCTCGGGCCGGAGCACGGGCCGGTGGTCGGCGTGCATCTGCCCGACCGCATGACCGCCATCGGCTTCTGGCGGGCGATGCTCGATGCCGGCATCTACGTGAATGTGGCCGTGCCGCCCGCGACGCCCAACGGCGTGTCGCTGCTGCGCTGCTCGGTCTGCGCGGTGCATACCAAGGAACAGCTGGAGCACATGATCGAGGTCATGACCGGCATCGGCCGCCAGCTCGGCGTCCTCGACGACCGCACGCTCCGCGTGGTGGGCGGCGCCCGCTAGGGGCGCATCCGCCATGTTTACCCTCGCGCATCTGTCCGATCCGCATCTGCCGATGCCGAAGGCGCGCGCCGTCGATCTTCTGGGCAAGCGCGCCACCGGCTATTTCAACTGGTGGCGCAATCGTGTGCAGCTCCATCGCCCCGAGGCGCTGGCCGGCATCGTGGCCGACATAAAGGCGCAGAAGCCCGACCATATCGCCCTGACCGGCGATCTCGTGAACATCTCGCTGCCCGATGAATTCGCCCGCGCCTCCCGATGGCTGGCGACCCTCGGCACGCCCGACAGGGTCACGGTCATTCCCGACAACCATGACGTCTACGTCGCCACGCAGTGGCGCGAGAGTCTGGGCCAGTGGGGCGCCTACATCGCAGGCGACGGCCAGCCGCCGGCCACCGACTTCAAGGTGTTTCCCACCCTGCGCCGGCGCGGGCCGGTGGCGCTGGTCGGGCTGAACAGCGGCGTCCCGAAGCCGCCGCTGCTGGCGACCGGCAGCCTGGGCGACGCCCAGATCGCCGCCGCCGAAAAGCTGCTGGCCGACCTCGGCCGGGAAGGCCTGTGCCGCGTCGTGATGATCCACCATCCGCCGCTCACCACCGAGTCGCGCTTCAAGCGGCTGACCGATGCCGCCGCCTTCCAGGCGATGATCCGCCGGGTCGGCTGCGAGATCGTTCTGCACGGCCACAACCATCGCAGTGAAGTCGCGCGCATCGCGGGCCCGCAGGGGGGCATCCCGGTGGTCGGCGTCACCTCGGCGTCGGCCGCTCCGGAAAGCAAGTACGGCCGCGCGCGCTATCACCTGATCGGCATCGAACGCGAGACCGCGGGCTGGCGCATCACCCTCGACATCCGCGCGCTCAAGGCCGACGGCACGGGCTGCGAACCCGACGGCCGCATCGTGTTCAACGGCGGCGCGCCGTCCGCCCTGGCAGCCTGAGGCGTCAATGGCTTCGTTCGACATCAAGGTCACCCCGGTCGAGTCCAAGGCCGACCTGAACGCCTTCATCGCGCTCCCCAGGCGTCTCTATGCCGGCCACAAGGGCTATGTCGCGCCGCTCGATCTCGAGCGCCGGGAAGCCTTCACGCCGGGCAAGAACCCGCTGTTCGAGCATGTCGAGGTGCGCTTCTTCCTGGCGCGGCGGGCCGGCAAGGTGGTCGGCCGCATCTCCGCCCAGATCGATCGCGCCCATCTCGAGCGATACAACGACAGCACCGGCCATTTTGGCTGCCTGGCCGCCGAGGACGATCCGGCGATCTACGCGGCCCTGTTCGCGGCGGCCGAGGGCTGGCTGCGGGCCAAGGGCATGAAGCACGTGACCGGCCCGTTCAGCCTCACGGTGAACGAGGAGGTGGGCCTGCTGGTCCACGGGTTCGACAGCCGGCCCGTCCTTCTGGTGCCCTACGATCCGCCCTATGCCGGGGCGAGGGTCGAGGCCTGCGGCTACGCGAAGGCCAAGGACGTCTTCTCCTACGACTACGACGTCCAGAACGCGCCCGAGACGATCGGTGCCAAGCTGCTGAAGCGCGGCGGCCTCGAAGGCCGGGTCAAGGTGCGCACGGCCAACATGAAGATGTTCGACGCCGAGGTGCGCACCCTGGTCGGCATCTTCAATGATGCGTGGAGCGACAACTGGGGCTTCGTGCCCTTCACCCAGGCCGAGATCGACCACGCCTCCAAGGCCTTCGGGCCGGTGATCGTGCCCGAGCTCGCGGTGTTCGTGGACGTCGACGACGAGAGCGTGGCCTTCATCGTGGCGCTCACCAACATCTACGAGGCGGTGGCGGAATTCGACGGCAAGCTGGGGCCCCTCAATCTCGCCAAGCTGCTGTGGCGCCTCAAGATCGCCGGGGTCGGCAGCACCCGGGTGCCGCTGATGGGGGTGAAGAAGAAGTTCCGCAACCATCCGCTGCTGGGCGCCGGCCTCGCCATGATCGCCATCGATACCCTGCGGACGAACGGCAAGCGGCTGGGCAAGACCTCGGCCGAGCTTGGCTGGATCCTCGAGGACAACAAGGCGACCAACAACATCATCCGCTCGGTCGGCGGGGTGCACTACAAGACCCACCGCATCTACGAG
>CAIYWM010000067.1 GCA_903929895.1 uncultured Alphaproteobacteria bacterium | reverse complement strand
TTTAAATAAAATAATTATTTGTCATAATATATATTATACGATAATTGGAATTGAGTTAAACGGCATGACTTCAGGCAAGCCCACCCCGGATTCTCTCCCCAAGGAACCGCTCCCGCGGCTGCTGGCAGTCATGGCCTGGTTGCGCGACCGGCAGCATGGCTGTCCCTGGGACATCGACCAGACCTTTCGCACCATCGCGCCGTACACGATTGAGGAAGCCTACGAGGTCGCCGACGCGATCGAACGCGATGACCTGCCGGCGCTGAAGGAAGAACTCGGGGACCTCCTGCTGCAGGTCGTCTATCACAGCCAGATCGCTCGCGAGGCCGGGTCGTTCACCTTCGACGACGTGGCCGCCGCAATCGCCGACAAGATGGTCGACCGCCATCCGCACGTCTTCGGCGACATGGACATCCGGACGGCCGACGCCCAGACCGTCTCCTGGGAAGCCCGCAAGGCAGCCGAACGGGCGGCCAAGGGCGCCACCGAAGGCATGCCAGGTGCTCTGGACGGGGTCGCGCTGGCCCTTCCCGCCCTGATGCGTGCCGAGAAGATCCAGAAGCGCGCCGCGGGTGTCGGCTTCGACTGGGCCATGATCGGTCCGGTCATTGACAAGATCGAAGAAGAGCTGCGTGAATTGCGAGCTGAACTGGAAGCGGCAAAGGTCGAGCAGGCCAAGGTCGCAGACGAACTTGGCGATGTCCTGTTTGCCGTCGCGAACCTCGCGCGCCACTGCAAGGTCGACCCCGAGGTGGCGCTGCGCGCGACCAACAACAAATTCGAGAAGCGCTTCCGACACATCGAGCAGCGCCTGGCCAAGACCGGCCGCAAGCCCGCCGACGCCAGCCTCGAAGAGATGGAAACCCTCTGGCAGGAGGCCAAGGGACAGGTGTGAGGCTACGGCCTTGGAGTCAGCAGCGGCATGCGCGACGCTTCGAGGAGCGCCCTCGCCTCGTTCAACGCCTCTTCGGTTGATGCGGCGATCAGGCCGGCATTCATTGGCTGGGCCGGCGTGTAGGGCGCCGCACCGAACTGGACGGCGCCGCCGCCCGCCTCGCGCATCATCAGGGTGCCGGCGGCGTGGTCCCACGGCTTGGTCGTACGGTAGAGGCTGAAATTTGCGCGGCCCGCGAGTATCTCTAAGTACTCGGCGCCGGCGCAGCGCAAGGTGGTGATGTTGCCCAGTCGGGCGCGTTGCCCGGCGCTCAGCTGATCGTCAAACGATTTCGCGATCTTGTAGCCCACGAAGCCGTTCAGCGGATCTGGCGTCAGCTTGCCCAGCACCGGTATGCCGCCGAAGCTCACCCCGGCGCCGCGCTGGGTCACGGCCAGTCGGTCGTTCGGCACGTCGAGGATCCAGCCCGCGATGGCGGTCGCGTCCTGCACCAGGCAGATGATCATGGCGAAGCGGTCGCGGCCGGCCGCGAAGTTCGCGGTGCCGTCGAGCGGATCTACGATCCAGCAGGCCTCGCCGGGACGGCCGATCAGGTCGAGAAGGCCTTCATCCTTCTCGACGGCCTCCTCACCCACGACCGGCACACCAGGCAGAAGTTTCGCGAGGCCTGCCGCCAGCCGGTGCTCGGCCGCCACGTCGGCAACGGTGACGATGTCACCCGGGCGCTTCTGACGGACATCGTCCTTGGAGAGATTGCGGAAACGCGGCAACAGTTCGGCTGCCGCCGTCTCGCGCATGAGTTCGGCGACCCGTTCCGAGGCGCCGGAGTCGAGCATTGGCCTCAGCCGACGACGCCGAAGAGGTCCTCTTCCTTCAGGATCACGTGATCCTGGCCGCCGAGCTTCACCTCGGTACCGGACCACTTGCCGTAGAGGACCGTGTCGCCGACCTTGACGCCGAGCTCCTGCAAGCGGCCATCCTCGAGGCGGCGGCCCTTGCCGACCGCGACGACCTTGCCCTGCATGGGCTTTTCCTGGGCCGTGTCGGGAATGATCAGACCGCCTTTGGTGCGGGTCTCGGCGGCCACCGGCTTCAGCAGAATTCGATCGTGCAAGGGCTTGAAAGCCATGGTGTTTCCTTCGTCCTGAGGTTTCGGCGCTTATAGGAAGGGCGCCCGCTAAGTGTCAACGCAGAGCTATCAGCGCGCCTGCTGGCGGCGTTCGAATTGGGCGGCCGCGGCGGCGTCCAGCGCTACCGTGAGCCAGGCTGTATCGCCCTCGTCGCGCCGGCTTCGCACCTCGCCGTGCCGGTAGAGCCACGCGATGGTCGCACCGTCGGCCAACGGTACGGAGACCTCTCGCGCCTCGCCCGCCGCGCCCAGCAGGTCGGCGATGGCGTTCAGGAGCCGTTCGACCCCCTCGCCGGTCAGCGCCGACACCGGGTATTGCCGGGCGCGCTCGGCGCCGGTGGCGGTACGGGTCTCCAGGGTCGAGCGCAGCTCTTCCGGGAGCGCGTCCACCTTGTTCAGCGCCTCGATGAATGGGCGGCCCCCCGCCTCGTCCAGCGCGCCGAGCTCGTGCAGCACCTC
>CAIYWM010000066.1 GCA_903929895.1 uncultured Alphaproteobacteria bacterium | reverse complement strand
CGAGGTCGGCGGTCGCGCCGGCGCGCGCCGCGCGATAGAGCGCGGCGAGATCGTTCAGCACGATGTTCACCGACCAACCGTCGCAGACGATGTGATGTGCGGTGAAGACCAGCACATGGCGGTCCGCTGCCAGCCGCACGAGCCCGGCACGGACGAGCGGGCCATTCCACAGGTCGAAGGCAGTGCGTGCATCGACATCGACCAGCCCGGCCAGAGCGGCTGCCGGATCGGCCTCGTGCGAGAGGTCGCGCACGGGAAGGTCGAGCGTGAGGTTGGGCGCGAAGTGCATGCGCTCGCCCGAGCGGTCGACATGGCCGCGCAGCGCCTGGTGGCGCGCCACGACTGCGTTCAGCGCCGCCGCGAGGGCCGCCGGGTCGACTTCGCCCGCGAGTTCGACACTCACACCCTCGTTGAAGGCGCAGGAAGCATCGTCCCCGAGCTGGGCGGCCGCCAGGATCTCGAGCTGCGGCTCGGTAAGCCGCGCTGACTCGGCCGCTGCAGGACGCACCGCATCGAGGATGCCGCCGCGCTCCAGCGCGTCGAGCGTCGCCGTGAAGGCGCGCTCGATGGTGGCGATATCGGCATCGGAATGGGCCGTCGTCAGGAAACAGGGATAGCCGTCCTGCACATGGACGCCGAGCTGGCGCATCTGCGGCCAGAACAGGGCGGCGAGCGGCCCTTCGGCCGCGAAGTTCATGTGGAACCAGCTCGAATAGGCTTCGAGGCGCGTCGCGAGCCCGCGCCGCTGCAGCTCGCCGTTCAGCCGTTCCACCAGCCCGCCCATGCGCGCGGCGAGAGTCTCCTGCAGCGCCGGCCCTTCGGCCTTGAGATGCAGCAGCACCGCCTTGCAGGCCGCGAGCGCCAGCGGATGGCGCACGAAGGTGCCGGCGAAGAAGGTCGGCGCCGTCTCTGGGATCGAGTCGTCGCCGTAGCGCCACATGCCGCCGTCGAGCGCATCCATGAAGCGCGCCTTGCCGGCCAGGATGCCGATCGGCATACCGCCGCCCACCACCTTGCCGTAGGTCGCCATGTCGGCCCGGATGCCGAATACCGCCTGCATGCCGCCCGGATGGACGCGGAAGCCGGTGACGATCTCGTCGAACACCAGCGCCGAGCCGCTGGCCTCGGTGAGCGCCCGCAGCTTCTGCAGGAATTCCTTGGGCCGAAGGTCGGGATGGCGGCTCTGCACCGGCTCGACCATGACGGCGGCGATCTCTTCACCGTTGGCCTCGATCCAGTCGAGGCTGCGGCGGTCGCCGTAAGGCAGCACCGTCATGTTGGCTACGGACTCGGGCGGAATGCCCGGCGCCACCGGCACGGCGGCGCGTGCCGCACCACCGCCCGCCTTCACCAGCACCTCGTCGAACTGGCCATGATAGTCGTGGGCGAACACCACGACGCGCTCGCGTCCCGTGACGGCGCGCGCCACGCGCATCGCGGCCATCACCGCCTCGGAGCCCGTGTTGCAGAAGGTAACGCGCTCGTCGCCGGTCATCTCGGAAACCAGCGTCGCGACCTCGCCGGCCAGCGGGCTCTGCGGGCCGATCGGGAAGCCGTCACTGAGCTGCGCCACGATCGCCTCGGTCACGAAGTCGGGCGAGTGGCCGAACATGGTCTGGCCGTAGCCGTTCACCAGGTCCACAAAGTCGTTGCCGTCGATGTCGCGGATCTTCGAGCCCTTGGCGCTGGCCGCGATCACCGGATAGACGAGTTCCTTCCACTCCTGGCGGAAGCCCGCGGCGGTGCGCGGATCGGCCAGCGCCGCGCGGTCGCGCTGCGTCCTGGCCTTGGAGAGCGGCGTACGCTCGTTGATCTGGCGCACCAGAGCCTCGACATAGTCGCGCTGGGCGTTGCTCAGCGTGCTCGGCACCTTGGCCGAGGATGGCCGGTAGAGCCGCACCCGCGCCTCCCCATCGTCGGCCGGCGGAGGAGCGGCGGCGAGAGGCGCGGCTGCGGGCTTTGGCTGCACCGCATCGGTTGGCAGGGTCGCGTCGAGGTGGCGGGCGAGGGCCGCCGCCGACGGCATGTCCTTCAGGAGCTGGCGGAAGGTGATCCGCATCCTGAACCTGCGCTCGACGGCGCGCGCGACCTGGCCCAGCAGCAGTGAGTCGAAACCCAGGTCCACGAAGGTCTCGCGCGGATCGATGTCCGCCGCCCCCGACAGGTGCTCGAGAATGCCGACGATCTCGGCCTGCAAGGTCTCCAGACGCGACGCCGACGCGGCGGCGGCGGCGGGTGCTGCTGCCGCGATCGGCTCGGCCCCGATCGCCGGCATGGGCGCGGCGGCGCGGCGCGAAGTGCGTTCGATCCAGTGCCGCGTACGCTGGAAACGGTAGGTCGGCAGTGGGATCCGTCGCCCCTCGGGCGCGCCGACCTGGTTCCAGTCGATGTCGATGCCCGCGCTCCAGAGCGCGCCCAGCGTCTCGTGCAGATCCTCGGTCTCGGCGTCGGGCAGGCTCGCTGCCACGCCGCGCAAGGACCGGCGGTCGACGATCTGTGCCGCCAGGCCCGCGAGGTTGCGGCCCGGACCGACCTCCAGCAGGAACGGCTGGTCCTGGGCCACCGTGGCCAGCGCGTCGGCGAAGCGCACCGGCTCGCGGCCGTGGCGCGCCCAGTATCCCGGATCGGTCGCCTGCGCCGCACTCGCCCAGCCGCCCGTGACGCTGGAGGCGAAGGCACGCTGCGGCGCCTGCAGCGCGACCGCAGCCGCGGCGCGTTCGATGGCCGGCAGTGCCGGATCGAGCGCGCGCGAATGGAAGGCGTGGCTGACGGCGAGTGGCCGGCACATCACGCCGCGCGCGGTGAGGCGGGCGTTCAGGGCATCGATGTCGGCCTTGGGCCCCGAGGCGACCCCGAGCTGCGGCGCGTTGATGGCGGCAAGGTCGAGCGCGTCGCCCAGCTCGGCGCGCAGCTCGGCTTCGGGCAGGCGGACCGCCAGCATCGCGCCCGGCGGCATGGCCTGCATCGCCAGCGCCCGCTCGGAAACCAAACGGCAGCCTTCCTCGAAGGTGAAGACGCCACTGAGGCACGCCGCGACGAACTCGCCGACGCTGTGGCCCACCATGGTATCGGGCTCGAGGCCCCAGGACATATAGAGCCGCGCCAGCGCGTACTCGAAGATGAAGAGGCCGGGCTGCGCGTGGAGCGTCGCGTCGCCAGCCGTGGCCTCCGGGTCGAGGAGCAGAGCCTTCAGCCCGTCGCCGACGAGCGGCCCCGCGATGGCGATGCCCTCGTCGACCAGCCGGCGGAACAGCGCGTGGTTGCGATGGAGGTCGCGCGCCATACCGGCATGCTGCGCGCCCTGGCCGGGGAACATGAACACGAGCGGCGGCCGTCCCTGGGCCGTGGTGGCGGGCGGCAGTGAGCGCAATGCCTTGATCGCGTCCTCGACTGAGTCGGCGGTGACCGCGACGCGGCGGTCGAAGGCTCGGCGGCCGGTCTGCAGGGTGTGGGCGACGTCCTCGATTTGCACGGCGGGAGCCTGCTCGAGATGGTCGGCCAGGATGGCTGCGGCCTCGCTCAGCGCCGTATCGTTGCGTGCCGACAGCGGCAGGATGTGGCCGTGGGCGGCCAACGTCGGCCGCCGCGCGGGTTGCGGCGCTTCTTCCAGGACCACGTGGACGTTGGTGCCGCCAACGCCGAACGAACTCACGCCGGCACGGCGCGGCGTGCTGCCCTGCGCCCAGGGCACCGGCGTCACGGGGAAGTAGAAAGGGCTGCCGGCGAGATCGAGGTGCCGGTTGGGGCGCGTGAAGTTGGTGAGCGGCGGGATCTCGCGATGCTTCAGCGCCATCACCGCCTTGATCAGGCCGGTCGCGCCGGAGGCGGCGTCGAGATGGCCGACATTGGCCTTCACCGAGCCCAGTGCACAGTAAGGCTGATCGACCTTCTGCGCGCCGAAGCCGCGCAGCAGTCCGTCGAACTCGATGGGATCGCCGAGCGCCGTCGCCGTGCCGTGGCACTCGACATAACCGATGGTGCGGGCGTCGATGTCGGCGGCGGCGATCGCCGCAGCGATGACCTCCGACTGGCCGCGCACGCTGGGTGCCGTGAAGCCCACCTTGTCGGCGCCGTCGTTGTTGACCGCGCTGCCGCGAATCACCGCGTGGATGTGGTCGCCGTCCTCGATCGCGTCGCTGAGCCGCTTCAGCAGCACGACGGCCACGCCGTCGCCGAACACGGTGCCGCCAGCGCCGTCGTCGAACGGCCGGCAGACGCCGTCGGGTGAGACAATGCCGCCTTCCTGGTGCAGGTAGCCGCGCTTCTGTGGGAAGGTGATCGAGACGCCGCCTGCCAGCGCCATGTCCGATTGGTACATCAGCAGGCTCTGGCATGCCTGGGCCACGGCCAGCAGCGAGGTTGAGCAGGCGCTCTGCACCGTCATCGCCGGGCCGCGCAGGTTGAGCTTGTACGCGACGCGGGTGGCCAGCGTGTCGGACAGCGCACCCAGCAGCGTGTCGTAGGAGCCGACCTGGTAGTCGCTGGCGAAGCCGTCGGCGGTTTGCCGCTCGGCCAGCACGTTGGTCAAAAGATAGGTGTTCATGCTCGAGCCGGCGAACACGCCGATCGAGCCGGGATACTTCGCGGGATCGTAGCCCGCGTCTTCCAGCGCGGCCCACGCGCATTCCAGCATCAGCCGGTGCTGCGGGTCAGTGAGGGCAGCCTCACGCGGCAGCATGGCGAAGAACTCGGCGTCGAACTTGTCGACGTTCTTCAGGATCGGCCGGGCCCGCACGAAGTTGGGGTCGTGGCGCACGTCGGGGCCGAAGGAATCCTCGAGCTCGGCTTCGGTGAAGCGCCCGATCGAGGTCTTGCCGCTACGCACGTTCGCCCAGAACTCGGCGACGTCGTCGGCGCCGGGGAAACGTCCGGCCAGCCCGACGATGGCGATGGCGTTTTCGGGCAGCTCGTCGCTCATCGCGCCAGCCGACTGCGCTGTATCCTCTTCAGCGCGTCCGCCTGCTGCTGCGCGCGGCGACGGGCGGCCGGGTGGAGCGAAGTATCGCGCCCTTCGATGGCGCGCGCCAGGTCGCGGATGTTGGGATGGCGGAACAGAGCCACCACGTTGACGCCGGGCCAGATGCGCTCGATCGCGGCATGGGCCTCGACCAGCTTCAGCGAGGTGGCGCCGAGATCGAAGAAGTTGGTGTCGGCGCCGACGTTGCGCACGCCCAGCTTGCTCCCGAAGATCTCGCGCAGCCAGCGCTCGGTGTTGTCCTCGGCGGGCTGCACGGTTTCGGCCTGCAGCGGATGCGGCTTGGGCAGGCGGTCGTGGTCGACCTTGCCGCAGGTCTTGAGCGGGAACTCGTCGAGCACGACGATGCGCGCCGGCCGCATGTGCGGGGGTAGGGTGCGGAGCAGGTCGTTGCGCGCCTCCGACGCCAGCATCGAGGGGTCGCTGTTGGCGGCGGCGCCCTTGATGTAGGCGGTGAGGACGTGGCTGTCGTCGACCTTGCTCGCGGTGACGACGGCGTCGGCGATACTGACGCTGCGTCGCAAGGTCTCCTCGATCTCGCCGAGCTCGACCCGCTTGCCGTCGATCTTCACCTGACGATCGCGCCGACCAATGTAGTCGAGCGCGCCGTCCGGACGTCGTCGCGCGAGGTCGCCGGTCCGGTAGATCGTCGCTCCGGGGTGAAAGGGATCGGGCACGAACGTGGCTGCCGTTCGGCGGGCGTCCCCGAGATATCCCGAGGCGAGGCCGAGGCCACCGGCATAAAGCATGCCGATCTCGCCATCCGCCACCGGCTTCATGTCGTCGTCGAGCAGGCGCACGTAGGTGCTACGGATCGGCGTGCCGATGGGCACCGGGCCGGCGCCCCAGCCGGCCTTCGGGATCCGATAGCAGCAGGTGAAGGTCGTGTTCTCGGTCGGGCCGTAACCGTTGATGAGCTGGCAGTTCGGCAGCTTGGCCTGGGCGCGCCGCACATGGGAGGGCGACAGCACGTCTCCGCCGGCCAGGATCTGGCGCATGTCCCGCAACGCCCCGAGCTGATGGTCGACCAGCAGATGGAATAGCCCGGCGGTGAACCAGGCCGTG
>CAIYWM010000065.1 GCA_903929895.1 uncultured Alphaproteobacteria bacterium | reverse complement strand
TCCAGACCATGTGACCCTCCGTCGTAGCTCGCAACCACGACCGAATCACAACTGACTGAAATCACTCAACTCTTTTCAGGCCGGCCTCTCAGGATGAGGTAAGCGCTTGAATTGATTCAATTCATTTCCGGCCAGACTCTCAGGATGAGGTGGTGCGGAGAGGCTTGAAGGGGAAGACTCTAATCCCGCCGTAGCATGAACACCGCCTGTTCGCCGATCAGGTTGGCGAGCAGCGGCGGCAGGTTGATGCGGCGGCTCGTGCTGTTCAGGACGATGGCGCGCTCGATGCGCACGCCCATGGTGCGGCAGAGCGCGCGGAAATCGTCGATGCTGCAGAGATGGATGTTGGGCGTGTCGTACCACTTGTAGGGCAGCGACGCGGTTTCCGGCATGCGGCCGCCGAACACGAGCCGCAGCCTCACCTGCCAGTGGGCGAAGTTGGGAAAGGAGACGATGGCGTGTTTGCCGACGCGCAGCATCTGCTCCAGTACCCGGCGCGGCTCGCGCGTGGCCTGCAGGGTCTGGCTCAGGATCACATAGTCGAAGGCGGCGTCGGGATAGTCGCGCAGATCCGTATCGGCATCGCCCTGGATGACCGAGAGACCGTTGGCGACGCAGGCGTTCACGCCGGCCTGGCTGAGTTCCATGCCGCGCGCATCGACCTTCTTTGCGTTCATGAGATGGGCCAGCAGCGCGCCGTCGCCGCAGCCGACGTCGAGCGCGCGCGTGCCGGGCTCCACCATGTCGGCGATGAGCTGCAGGTCGACGCGGATCGGGGCGGCCATCACGACACGCTCCCGAGGCCGCGCACCGTCGCGGCCCCTTTCAGGAAACCGGAGAGCGTACGAAACATCTCGGGCTCGTCGAGCAGGAAGGCGTCGTGGCCCTTGTCGCTGTCGACCTCGACGAACGACACGTTGGCGGCCGCGGCGTTGAGCGCATGGACGACCGCGCGGCTCTCGCGCGTCGGAAACAGCCAGTCGCTGGTGAAGGACATCAGGCAGAAACGCGTCGCCGTGCCCTTGAAGGCGTTGGCCAGCACGTCGCCATGCGCCCCCGCGAGGTCGAAATAGTCCATCGCGCGCGTGATGTAGAGGTAGCTGTTGGCGTCGAAGCGATCCACGAAGGTCGAGCCCTGGTGACGCAGGTAGCTCTCCACCTGGAAATCGGCGTCGAAGCCGAAGCCCAGCGCGTCGCGGTTCTGCAGGGCGCGCCCGAACTTGCGCTGCAGCGCCTGTTCCGAGAGGTAGGTGATGTGCGCGGTCATGCGGGCGACCGCAAGGCCGCGCGCCGGGTTGGTCTGGTGCAGGCGATAATCGCCGCCCTTCCATTCGGGGTCGGCCATGATCGCCTGGCGGCCGACTTCGTGGAACGCGATGTTCTGCGCCGAATGATGCGCGGCACAGGCGATCGGCACCGCCGAAAAGACGCGCTTCGGATAGGTTGCCGCCCACTCCAGCACCTGCATGCCGCCCATCGAGCCGCCGATGACGCAGAAGAGATCGGGAATGCCGAGATGGTCGAGCAGCGCCGCCTGCGCCCGCACCATGTCGCCGATGGTCACCACGGGAAAACGCAGGTTCCAGGGCCGGCCGGTCGAGGGGTCGTGCGCCTGCGGACCGGTCGTGCCCATGCAATGGCCGAGCACGTTGATGCAGACGATGAAGTAGCGGGCGGGATCGAGCACCTTGCCCGCCCCGATCAGGCTCTCCCACCAGCCGTCCTTGCCGGTGACGGGATGGCGGTCGGCGACGAACTGATCGCAGGTCAGGGGATGGCATACGAGAATGGCATTCGACTTGTCGGCGTTCAGCGTGCCGTAGGTCTGGTAGGCCACCCGGTACGGGCCGAGATCGACGCCGCAGTCGAGGCGTAGCGGGCGGTCCACGCCCAGGATCGCGTGGCGGCACTGGGCGAGCGCCTTGCGTTCGGCATCGGTGAGGTCGTCCAGCACTGCCCCTCCAGCGAAAGGCCCCCGGTACGAGGAGCCAACGAAAAAGCCCCCGACCGGAAGGGCGGGGGCTTTTTCGAGCACTCCGACCTTTTAGCGGTGTTTAACGTGGCCGCAAGCCGGTCGGCTCAAATTCCACGGAGAGGCTCTATACGGTCGCGGATGGCGGGAGGCAAGCCTCTTGCGACTTGTTTGCCTTTACGGGGACAGTGCGGACGTAGTATCGCCGCTGCGCACAGGAAAAAACGGCCTAATGGACGCTCCCAGTATCGACAGCTTGCGGCAGGAAATCGACGCCATCGACACCGAGTTGCACGGCCTGATCCGCCGTCGCGCGGAGGTCGTCGGGCAGATCTCTGCAACCAAGCCGGCGGGAGGCCTTGCGCTGCGTCCGGGCCGTGAAGCCCAGGTCCTGCGCAAGCGGCTGGCGACGCATGACGGGCAGTTCCCGTCCGCCGCCGTCTATCGCATGTGGCGTGAAATGATGAGCGCCTTCACGCTCATCCAGACACCCGGCCTCAAGATCGCGATCTGCCGTCCCGACGACCAGCCCGGTTACTGGGACCTCGCGCGCGACCATTTCGGCTGCCAGATCCCCTTCGTTCCCCACGACACGCCGGCCGGCGTGCTGTCGGCGGTGCGCGCCAGCACGACGACCATCGGTGTCGTGCCCGCCCCGCTCGAGGCGGACTCGACACCCTGGTGGCCCCTGCTTGCCGGCAAGGACACGACCCTGCCGACCGTGATCGCCCGCCTGCCGTTCCTGGCCATGCCGAACGCGCGCGCGCGAGGGATTTCGGCCTTCGTGCTGGCCCGCATCGATGCCGAGCCGAGCGGCTCGGATCGCGGCCTGGTGGCCATCGAGGCCAAGAACGGGCTGAGCCGCGACCGCATCGCCGCGGCGCTGGCCAAGGCGGGCCTGCCGGCCTTCACCTCGGCGCTGGACCAGGTCATGGCCGGGGTGCATCACTATCTCGTCGAGGTACCGGGCATGATCGCCGACGACGATCCGCGCCTGCGCGATCTCGAAGCGGCCCTGGGCCTGGAAAAAGGCTGCGCGGCGGCCATCGGCGCCTATGCCGTGCCGATCGACGCCAAACCGTGAACTGAACTTTCGCAGGAGACTGGCATGAGCGCGCTCACCCCGCGTCCGGGCATCATGAAGATCGCGCCCTATGTGCCGGGCAAGGACTCGATCGACGGCAAGGAAACGATCGCCAAGCTGTCGTCCAACGAGGGCGCACTCGGGCCCTCGCCGAAGGCAATGGCGGCCTACGCCAAGGCGGCGGCCGAACTGCACCGCTATCCCGATGGCGACACCGCGAAGCTGCGCAAGGCTCTGGGCCGCCACTACGGCCTCGATCCGGCCCGCATCGTCTGTGGCGCGGGCTCCGACGAGATCCTGAATCTTCTGGTCCGCGCCTACTGCGGTCCCGGCGACGAGCTGCTCTACAGCCAGTACGGCTTCCTGATGTACGCGATCAACGCGCTGGGCGTCGGTGCGACCCCGGTCGCGGCGCCGGCCAAGGACTATGGCAGCGACATCGATGCGATGCTGGCGGCGGTGACGGACAGGACGCGCATCGTCTGCCTCGCCAATCCGAACAATCCCACCGGCACCTACGTCACCAAGGACGATGTGCGCCGTCTGCATGCCGGCCTGCCGAAGAACGTTCTGCTGATCATCGACGCGGCCTATGCCGAGTATGTCAGCCGGAACGACTATGATTCGGGAGTCGAGCTGGTCGACCAGGCCGAGAACGTGGTGATGACCCGGACCTTCTCGAAGATCTATGGCCTGGGCGGATTGCGTCTCGGCTGGATGTACGGGCCGGCCGGCATCGTCGACGTCATGAGCCGGCTGCGTCAGCCGTTCAACGTCAACCTGGCTGCGCAGATCGCGGGCGTCGCGGCGCTCGAGGACATCGCGCATACCGACGCCAGCCGCACCAACAACGACATCTGGCTGCCGTGGCTCAGCGCCGAACTGACGAAGCTTGGCCTGAAGCCGGTGCCGAGCGTCGGCAACTTCCTGCTGGTCGGCTTCGGCTCTAAGGAACGCGCCGCCGCGGCCAACGACTGGCTGATGAACGACGGTCTGATCCCGCGCCTCGTGGCGGGCTACGGCCTGCCCGAGCACCTCCGCATCACCGTCGGCACCGAGGCCGAGGTGAAGGCGGTGCAGGCATCGCTGGCCCGCTTCGTGGCCGCGAAATGAGCGAGCCCCTGTTCGACAAGATCGCGCTGATCGGCATCGGACTGATCGGCGGCTCGATCGCGCTGGAGGCCCGCAAGCGCGGGCTGGCCCGGTCGATCGTGGCGGCGACGCGCAGCGCCGAGACGGCCGCACTCGCCAACAAGCTGAAGCTCGCCGATCATTGCGGCACCGATCTCGCGGAAGCCTGCCGGGATGCCGACCTGGTGATCGTCTGCACGCCGGTCGGCGCCTGCGGGCCCGCCACCCAGGCCATCGCGTCGAGCCTGAAGCCGGGTTGCATCGTTTCGGACGTCGGCTCGGTGAAGCAGACCGTGATCGCCGACATGGCACCGCACATCCCCAAGGGCGTGCATTTCGTGCCGGCCCATCCGGTCGCCGGCACCGAGAATTCCGGCCCCGAGGCTGCGCTGCTCGACCTTTTCCAGGGCCGGTGGTGCATCCTGACGCCGCTGCCCGACAGCGACGAGGCCGCCGTGGCCCGGCTCGAAGCCTTCTGGAAGGGCCTGGGCAGCCAGGTCGAGCGCATCGACCCCAAGGACCATGACCGCATCCTGGCCATCACGTCGCACCTGCCGCACCTGATCGCCTACACGATCGTGGGCACGGCCGACGATCTCGGCGGGCATCTCAACAGCGAGATCCTGAAGTTCGCCGCCGGCGGCTTCCGCGACTTCACGCGCATCGCCGCCTCCGATCCCACCATGTGGCGCGACGTGTTCATGAACAATCGCGAGGCGGTCCTCGAGGTGCTCCAGCGCTTCCAGGAGGATCTCTTCTACCTGCAGCGCGCCATCCGCTGGGGCGAGGGCGACAAGCTGTTCGATCTGTTCACGCGCACGCGCGAGATCCGCCGCGCGCTGATCCACCTCAACCAGGCCTAGTTCGGGCGTGGCCGCGGCAAGGCCCACCAGCAAGCCCCGGTGGGTCTTCGGCTACGGCTCGCTGATGTGGAACCCCGGCTTCGCGACGCCCGAGACGCAGGCCGCGCGACTGCAGGGCTGGCACCGCGCCTTCTGCATCTACTCGGAACACTATCGCGGCACGCCGGAGAAGCCGGGGCTCATGCTCGGCCTGCTGCCGGGCGGCTCCTGCCGCGGGCTGGCGCACCGGCTGCCTGCCGCCACCTACGACGAGGTGCGGCGCTACCTGATCCATCGCGAAATCGACAATGACGGGGTCTACGAGGAGACGGTGCGGCCGATCCGACTCGACGACGGCCAGATCGTGCCGGCGCTGGTCTATCTCGCCGACCGGACCCACCGGCAGTTCGCCGGCAAGTTGCCGGAAGTGGAAGCGCTACGGCTGATCCGCCAGGGCCATGGCGCCACCGGCAGCAACCTCGACTATGTGCTGAACACGGTCACCCATCTCGGCGAGCTCGGCCTCAGGGACCGCTCGCTCGAGAGACTGGCCCGCGCCGCCGCTGGCGGCACCGGGCCTTGAGCCTCTAGCGGCGGGCGGCCTCGGTCGCGAACACCGACTGCACGACGAAGCCGAGCTCGTCGCGCGCCTGCTCGACCGACCGGCCGAGGCGCTGGCGCAACACGACCCAGCTCTCCGGCGCGATGGCCAGGGCCAGCGCCGTCAGCGTCCGCTGGCGCGACTCCGCCGGCAGCGCGCCCAGCTCGGGCGCGAAGGCCTGCGAGAGCTGCGCGGTGTTGGCGCTGTAGATCTGCGAGATCATGTCGGCGGCTTCCGGCGAGCGGCGCTGCAAGGTCTCGACGAAGGTCCACATCGGGCGGAGCTGCTCGTAGCGGTCCGCGCACTGGTTGATCATGCTGGCGATGCGCGTCTCGACGGGACCGGCGGCCGCGATTTCCGGCGCCTCTCCGACCAGCGCGGCCAGAACCCGGCCCAGCACGGCGACATAGAGCTCGGCCGTGTCGGCGAAGTGCTGGAACACGGTGCGCGCGGAAACGCCGGCCATCTGGGCGATGTCGCGCACGATCGGCGCGACCTGTCCGGCCGCGGCGAGGGCCAGGGCCGACGCCACGATCGATTCGCGTGTGCGGGCGACGCGGTCACCGCGACCGGCCGTGTGAGGCTGCTTCGTGTGCAGGGTTTGAACGTCCATTCCTGACTCCCCAGCGAGTGTTTGCCGTCACGTCGGCAACCTTGCCGATCCTAAAGATATCGCGAGCAAATCACTACATATGAAGCTACTAGTGCATCCTCATTTCAAGTGCTGCGATGCGCCATAAGGGCGCGTCGGATGTAAGATTCGTGTAAGCCGACGGTGCCCCCGATGTCCGATAAAAAGTTTGCCCCTGCGTCTCTTGCCGCCCAGGCGATGGGCTGGATCGACCCGGTCACCAAGGCCGTCGTGCCGCCCATCCACATGGCAAGCACCTATCTGCGGGACGAGGACAACGGATACCGCTCGGGGCGCATCTACGCGCGCGCCGACAATCCCACGTTCGACCAGGCCGAGGCAACGCTGACGGCGCTCGAAGGCGGCGCGAAATCCCTGATCTTTTCGTCGGGCATGAGTGCCGCGACTGCCTGTTTCCTGGCCTTGTCGCCCGGTGACCATGTCGTGACCTCGAAGGTCATGTACTGGGCGCTGCGCAACTGGCTCATGACTTTCGCGACCCAATGGGGCCTCAAGGTCGAGTTCGTCGACACCGACAAGACCGATCAGGTGGCCGCGGCCGTAAAGCCGGGAATCACCAAGCTCGTCTGGATCGAGACGCCGGCCAACCCGACCTGGAGCGTGTCCGACATCGCCGCGATCGCCGAAATCTCGCACAAGGCCGGGGCGTTGCTGGGCGTCGATTCGACGGTCGCGACGCCGGTACTGACGCGGCCGATCGAACATGGCGCCGACATCGTCATGCATTCGGCCACCAAGTACCTCAACGGCCACTCCGACATCATCGCCGGCGCCCTGACCGGTGCCCGGGACGATGCCTACTGGGCAAAGCTCCGGACCATCCGTTCGCAACTCGGGACCATTCTCGGCCAGACCGAAGCGTGGCTGCTGATGCGAGGCATGCGCACCCTCTACCCGCGCGTCGCCTGGGCCTGCAAGTCGGCGCAGAGTCTCGCCGAGAAGTTCGCCGAGCATCCGATGGTGGAACAGGTCCTCTATCCCGGCCTGCCCTCCTTCGCCGGCCATGCGGCGGCGGCAAAGCAGATGACGGGCGGCTTCGGCGGCATGCTGTCGGTGAGGGTGAAGGGCGGCGAACGCGCGGCCATCGCCACGGCGGCGCGCGTCGAACTATGGAAGCGCGCCACCTCGCTGGGCGGCGTCGAGAGCCTGATCGAGCATCGCGCCAGCATCGAGGGCCCGGGCACCCCCTGCCCGCCCGACCTGCTGCGCCTCTCCGTCGGCGTCGAGGAGAGCAGCGATCTGTTCGACGATCTCGACCAGGCGCTGAAGCGCGCTCACAACGCCTAGCGCAGCGCGTTTTTGACCCCTCCGTCGCCGTGAGACGGCGACACCTCCCCATCTGAATGAGACCTCTGCAAAAGGTCTTGGCGTCTTGGGCGATTGATGATTCACAGGAATCCTCTGACGGAGGCTGTGATGAAGCGAGGTCAGGAAGGTCAGCTGGGGTTAGC
>CAIYWM010000064.1 GCA_903929895.1 uncultured Alphaproteobacteria bacterium | reverse complement strand
TACTGGGGTATGGAGATGGAGCCGGCGATCACGCCGACCCGCTCGGTCGAGACCGTCGGCCCCTACGACCCGCTCGCGACCGGCTTCGACTACCGACGCCTCGGCATCACGCCCAAGCCGGTTTCGGCTTACCGCTGAGCCGGCGGCGTCCGACCCGGGCTTGCACGCCCGGGCCACCGGCCCATAGTGGGCCGGTCATGGCGCCTCCGAACCCGCTCGAACTGCTCAAGCAAGCCCTCGCCACCGCGGCGACCGGGGACGTCGCCGCGACCAAGGCCGACTTCGACAAGGCGATGAAGGCCGCCGAGTTCGGCGATGGCGGCACGCTCGACCACGTGATGCACGCCTACGCGGCCTACCTGCGCTCGCAGCGGGAGTTCCCGAAGGCGATCCAACTGCACCGGATGCGCCTGGACATGCGCCGCCTTGCGGGGCGCGACCGCCCGGGCCTGGTCGTCGACGCTTTGCTGGACCTCGCCATCACCTTGCGCGGCGCCGGCGAGAACCTCGAGGCGGAGGCGCTGCTGCACGAGGCGATCGGGCTGGCCGAATCCGCGCCGATGCCGGGCGCCCTGCTGGCCAACGCGCTCATCTACCTGAGCATGCACCACCAGGAGCGTCAGGAATTCGCCAAGGAGCTCGCCCTGCTCGAGCGCGCGGTGAAGGCGCGCGAGGCGGACGCGGACTGCCCGCCCGCCGAACTCGCCCTGACCCGCGACCAAGCCGCGAAGGCCTGCCTGCGCACCAAGGATTTCGCCCGCGCCCGCGCCCTGCTGTCGCTGGCCCTGCCGGTGCTCGACACCGTACCGCAGCTCGCCGGCGACCCCAACATCCCGCAAGGCTGGCTGGCCTTGGCCACGCTCTGCGCCGAGCAGGGCGACCTGCCCGCGGCCTCCCGGCATGCGCGGCAGGCCTTCGAGCGCGCCCGCGCGCTGGCCGGCAAGCTGCCGCAGGCACCCCAGGAATTCCACGCTTTCGTCCTGCAGACGGCCCATCAGGCCGCGACTTACGCCGCGATGGAAAAGCGCCCTGAGGACGCCGCCCGCCTCACCTGGGAGGCGCATGAATACGTCAAGGCGAACTTCGCGGGGAACCCCCTGCCCGCCCTGGAGACACTGCAGATCCACCTCAACTTCGTGATCGGCGCCGGCGAGTTCGCCAAGGCCGAGCCGCTGATGCGCCAGGTCGTGGCGGGCAAGATGATGCTGCTCGGCGAGGACCACCTCGACCTCAGCGCGCCGTTCAACAACCTCGGCTACGTGCTGATGAACCTCGGCAAGGACGCCGAAGCCGAGAATTGCTTCCGCAAATCGTGGGCCGCCTGCGTGCGCGCCCCCGCCACCGAACATAACGGTCACGCCCTGAAGAACCTCGGCCTGCTTTATCAGAAACAAGGGAAGGCCGCCGAGGCCGCCGTCGAGTTCCAGGCGGCCCTCGCCGTGCTCGAACCGCAGCTCGGCGCGGAACATCCCGTGGTGAAGATGGTGAGGGAGAAGATCGGTTGATCCGTTGACCTGTTGGCCGGTGGGCAAGAAGGGAAGGCATCAGGTAGGGCTGACCGTCCCCGGTCGGCCGCCTGTCAATCGGGTCGGCAGCGATGGATAGGCAGCACGCAGGCATGGAGGACGAGGCCGCGGGCATGGGGTCTGGCTTCGCCTCGCGCAGCGATGGCGTGCCTGACCTCATGCCAAGGCCGATCCGCGGACCAGCAGGGACGCTGGTCCCTACCTGAGAGTCAGCCAGGGCGGTACGCGGTGCTGCCCCTACCCGCGCGCGGAGCGCGATAAAAGCGGCGACAGCTCCACCCTTGCCAGCTTGCCC
>CAIYWM010000063.1 GCA_903929895.1 uncultured Alphaproteobacteria bacterium | reverse complement strand
CGGAGAGTTCGTGACGGCCGATGCCGGCACGGGCTTCGTGCACATCGCGCCGGGCCATGGCGCCGACGACTACGAGCTGGGTGTCGCCAACGGCGTGGAAGTGCCGGACACGGTCGCCGAGGACGGCACCTACTATCCGCACGTGCCGCTGTTCGCGGGCAAGCGCGTCTATACGCAGGACGGCAAGAAGGGCGACGCCAACCGCACTGCCATCGCGCTGCTCGACGAGGCGGGCAAGCTGCTGGCCTCGGGCCGCATCACCCACTCCTATCCGCATTCCTGGCGCTCCAAAGCACCGGTCATCTTCCGCAACGCGCCGCAATGGTTCATCGCCATGGACAAGCCGATCCCCGAGATCGGCGGCACCCTGCGCGAAAAGGCGCTGGCGGCGATCGACGCGACGCGCTTCGTGCCGCGCGCCGGCTACAACCGCCTGCGCTCGATGATCGAGACGCGGCCGGACTGGAACGTCTCGCGCCAGCGCGCCTGGGGCGTGCCGATCGCGGTGTTCGTCGACAAGAAGACCGGCGAGCCGCTGCGCGACGCCGAGGTTATGGGCCGCGTCGTCGAGGCGTTCCGCGCCGAGGGCGCCGACGCCTGGTTCGAGAGCCCGCCCGAGCGCTTCCTCGGCAACAAGTACGACGCCGCCGACTTCGAGCAGGTGACGGACATCCTGGACGTCTGGTTCGATTCGGGCTGCACGCATGCCTTCACGCTCGAGGGCAACGACCAGCTGAAGTGGCCGGCCGATCTCTACCTCGAAGGCTCCGACCAGCATCGCGGCTGGTTCCATTCCTCGCTGCTCGAGAGCTGCGGCACGCGCGGCCGCGCGCCCTATGACGGCGTGCTGACGCACGGCTTCACGCTCGACGAGCAGGGCCGCAAGATGTCGAAGTCGCTGGGCAACATCACCGCGCCCCAGACGGTCTGCGACCAGTATGGCGCCGACATCCTGCGCCTCTGGGTGGTCGGTACCGACTACACCGAGGACCAGCGCATCGGTCCGGAGATCCTGAAGCATCAGGCCGAAGCCTATCGCCGCCTGCGCAACACGCTGCGCTACCTCCTGGGCAGCCTCGACGGCTACTCGTCGGACGAGACGGTGGCCCATGCCGACATGCCCGAGCTGGATCGCTGGGTGCTGCATCGCCTGGCAGAGCTGGACGCGGTGCTGCGCCGCGCGGTCGACGACTACGACTTTCACACGATCGCGACGGAGCTGCACAATTTCTGTGCCGTCGACCTGTCGGCCTTCTACTTCGACATCCGCAAGGACTCGATCTACTGCGACGCGGCCGGCACGCTGCGCCGTCGTGCCGCGCGCACCGTCATGGCCGAGGTCTTCTCGTTCCTGACGGTCTGGCTGGCGCCGATCACCTGCTTCACGGCGGAAGAGGCCTGGCTCGCGCGGCCCGGCGACATGCCGGACGGCAAGGCCGAGAGCGTCCACCTGCGCCTCTACCCGACCATCCCGGCGACCTGGCTCGATGCCGCGCTGGGCGAGAAGTGGAAGACCGTGCGGGCGCTGCGCCGCGTGGTGACCGGTGCCCTCGAACTCGAGCGCGCCGAGAAGCGCATCGGATCGAGCCTGCAGGCCGCCCCGGTCGTCTATGCCACGCCCGACTATGTAAAGGCGTTCGAGGGGCTCGATCTGCGGGATATCTGCATCACCTCCGGCGGCGAGCTCGTCGCGGGCGAGGCGCCGGCCGGCGCCTTCACCCTGCCCGACGTGGCCGGTGTCGCCGTGATGCCGACCCTTGCCGACGGCACGAAGTGCGCCCGGTGCTGGCAGGTTCTGGAGGAAGTCGGCAAGTCGCCGGCCCATCCGCTGATCTGCCGGCGTTGCGAGGAGGCGGTTGCGGCATGAGGCCGATCGACCGCCAGGCGATGGTCCTCCTTGTCGTCACCCTGGTGGCCGACCAGGTCTCCAAGCAGCTCCTGCTGGGGTTCCTGCTCAAGGCCGGTGCCATCGTGCCGGTGATCGACGGCTTCTTCCGGTTGGTCATCGTCTGGAACCGCGGCGTCAGCTTCGGCCTGTTTGGCGGCGACCAGGCGTTGCCGCCCTGGCTCCTGTCGGGCGTCGCGATCGCGGTCTGCGTCGGCCTGTTCCTGTGGCTGCGACGAACCGACCGTCCCCTGACCGGATGGGGCATCGGCCTTGTCATGGGGGGAGCCATCGGCAATGTTATCGACCGCGCCCGTTGGGGGGCGGTGTTCGACTTCGCCGATTTCCACATTGGCCGATGGCATTGGCCGGCCTTCAATGTCGCCGATGCGGCGATCGTCGTCGGCGTCGGGCTCATGCTGATCGATTCGCTGCAAAGCGAAAAGAAATCGGCGCCCTGAAGCGGCCATGATCGGCAGACAAAAGTTCAAGACCAAGGACGGACGATGAAACCGACTCTCCCCTCGCTTCCATTGGCTCTCCTGGCCTGCGGTTCCCTCGCGCTTGGCGGCTGTGGCGCCTTCGACAATATCGGCGGCAACAAGAAAGTGTCGCCCGACGAGTTCAAGATCGTCTCGCATTCGCCGCTGACCATGCCGCCGAATGCCGAGCTGCGGCCGCCGCGTCCGGGCGAGCCTCGCCCCCAGGAAGTCACGCCCGCCGATCAGGCCAAGGAGGCACTGTCGCCAGCGCTCGCCGGCCGCACCCAGGCCCGCGTCAATGCCGGACCCGATGCGGCCCGGTCGGGTAGCGGCTCCGAGCAGGCGCTGGTCGCCCGCGCCGGCAAGGGCGGCATCGACCCCAACATCCGTGGACAGGTCAACACCGACACCAAGACACTGGCCGAGAGCGACAAGTCGTTCATCAGCGGCCTGATCTTCTGGCAGGACTCGCCGCCGCCGGGCGTGCTGGTCGATCCGGCCCAGGAGCAGCAGCGCATCCGTGACGCCCAGGCTTCCGGTCAGCCGGCCGCCGGACCGACGCCCACCATCACCCGTCGCAAGCGCGGCCTGCTCGAAGGCATCTTCTGAGTTCGCTCCCGCTCACCGGCCGCCGCGCCCTGTTCGGCGGCCTCCTCGCGGGCGCGGCTCTTGCTCCGTCCGGCCCGGCGCTTGCGAAGCTTTTCGCCGTCGGCAAGCGCAACGCCGAGACCTTCATGCTTGCCAACGGGCTGCAGGTCATCGTGCTGCCGTCGCGGCGCGCACCGATCGTCACCCAGGTCGTGGTCTACAAGGTCGGCAGCGCCGATGAGACGTTCGGCCATACCGGCGCCGCGCATTTCCTCGAACACATGATGTTCAAGGGCACCGACCAGGTGCCGGCCGGCGAGTTCTCGCGCATCGTCTCGCGCAACGGCGGCCGCGACAACGCCTACACGACGTTCGATTCGACGGGTTACCACCAGACCATTGCAGCCGAGCAGCTCGAGCTGGTCGTGCGCATGGAAGCCGATCGCATGACCAACGTCCGCCTCACCGAGCGCGAGATCGTGCCCGAGCGGCAGGTCATCCTCGAGGAACGCCGCATGCGCACCGACAACGTGCCGGCGTCGCTGCTCGACGAGGTGGTGCGCGAGCGGCTCTACGGACTGCATAAGCCATATGCCATGCCGGTCATCGGCTACCCCGACGACATCCGCAGGCTCGGCGTCGAGGACCTCGCGAGCTTCTATCGCCGCCACTACGCGCCGAACAACGCCATCCTGATCGTGGCCGGCGACACGACGGCGGAGCAGGTCCGCAAACTGGCGGAGCGGTATTACGGCCCGATCGGCAGCCGCGAGATCGGGCCGCGTCTCCGTCCCTCGCAGGGCGGCACCGACCTGCCGCAGAAGGTGGTCCGCGCCGATGCGCGCGTCGCCGAACCGCGCTGGTCGCGGCTGTGGCTGGCGCCGTCCTACCGCGTCGGCGAGACGAAGTATGCCTATGCATTGCAGGTGCTGGCCCGGCTGTTCGGCGGCAGCGAGACCAGCCGCCTGTCGCGCGTGCTGGTGCAGGAGCGCAAGATCGGCCTCTCGGCCTGGGCGTCCTACGGCCCGTCGAGCCTCGGCCTCACCTCGTTCGACATCGGCGTGCAGCCCGCGAAGTCGCGCAGCATGGAGGAGGTCGAGGAGGCGGTGACGGCCGAGATGAAGAAGCTGCTCGACGGCGGCGTCACGGCCGAGGAGGTCGAGCGCGCGCAGAACCAGCTGCTGGCCGCCGCCATCTACTCCCAGGATTCGCTGGCCAGCGGCCCGCGCATCT
Source organism: uncultured Alphaproteobacteria bacterium (assembly GCA_903929895.1). GTDB lineage: Bacteria > Pseudomonadota > Alphaproteobacteria > Reyranellales > Reyranellaceae > Reyranella. Next base: position 5,998 of record CAIYWM010000063.1, on the reverse strand, counting down.
ACGGCACGGCACTCAGCACCGGCAGCACTGTGGCCGATGTCGACGCCTGGCCGCAGCGCATTTCCGCCGTCACACGCGACGAGGTGGTGGCCGCGGCCCGGCATGTCTGGCGCGATGACGGCGCCGTGACGGCACTGCTCACGCCGGCCGCGAGGGGCGGATGAAGCGGGTTCGCGCGCTCGCGGCCGCGCTCGCCGGCCTGTTCGTGCTCCTGCCGGCCGTGGCGGGCGCGATCGAGATCAGGGAAATCACGACGCCGCTCGGCATCAAGGCCTGGCTGGTCGAGGACAAGAGCACACCCGTGGTGGCGCTCTCCTTTTCGTTCTCCGGCGGTACCGCCACCGATCCGGCCGGGCAGGGCGGCATCACTGACCTGATGGCGGGCCTGCTGACCGATGGCGCGGGCTCGATGAATGCGCAGGCCTTCCGCCAACGCCAGGAAGACGCCGCGGCGTCGCTGGGCTTCAATGCCTCGCTCGACCGGCTCAATGGATCGCTGCGCGTCCTGTCGGCCAACCGCGACGAGGGCTTCGAGTTGCTGCGGCTGGCCCTCACCGAGCCGCGCTTCGATCCCGACATGGTGGCGCAGCGCCGGGCGCAGACCATCGCGAGCATCAATCAGGCGGCCCAGCGTCCCGGCTCGGTGGCGGGTCGCACGCTGATGGAGACGCTGTTCGCCGGACATGCCTATGCCGCCGATCCCGACGGCACGCCCGAGGGGCTTGCGGCCGCGACGCCGGAACTCCTGAAGAAGCGGGCGGCGGAGCTGCTGTTGCGCAACGGCCTGATCGTTGCCGCGGTCGGCGATATCGGCGAGGCCGAGCTGGCGCGCCCGCTCGACCGCTCCTTTGGCGTCCTGCCCACGGGCACGCCGCCGGCGCTGCCGCCGCAGTGGGTGCCGCCGACCAAACCTCGTGTCGTGGTCGTCGAACGGCCGGTGCCGCAGAGCTCGGCGCTGATGGCCGTTCCCGGCATCCCGCGCGACGATCCCGACTGGTACGCCGCGCTGGTCATGAACCACGTGCTGGGCGGCGGCGGGCAGCAGTCGCGGCTGTTCAACGAGGTGCGCGAGAAGCGCGGCCTCGCCTACAGCGTGTCGAGCGGCCTGCGGACGTACAAGCGCGCCGCGCTGCTGGTGATGTCCACGGGCAGCGCCAATGAACGTATCGCCGAGGCGATCCAGGTGATCCGTGCCGAGATGGGACGGATGCGCACCGAAGGCGTCACCGAGGCCGAGTTGACCGACGCCAGGACCTACCTGACGGGCGCGCTGGCGCTCTCGCTCGATTCGTCGGGCGCGATCGCGGGGCTGCTGCATTCCATGCAGATCGACGGACTGTCGCCCGATCACATGACGCGGCGCGCGGCGCTGATCGCCGCGGTCACGCTGGACGACGTTCGCAAGGTGGCGCGGCGCCTGCTGCGCGACGAGGCGCTGACCACCGTGGTGGTCGGCAAGCCGGTCGGCGTCACCCAGGAACCCTGAGGAGAGTCGTTTCCCGATGTTCTACAGCCACGTGATCGACGACGCGCTCGAAAGCAAGGTCGGCAAGCAGGGACTGCCTCGCGCCGCGCTCGACCGCGAACTCGCGCACGCCACCAAGGCGCTCGACAAGTTCCGGCAGTGGAAGGCCGACGGCACCTTGCCGCTGCTCAGCCTGCCGGGCACGCGCGACGACCTTGCGCTTCTGAAGCCGCATGCCGAGCGCTTTGCCCGGTTCGAGCATGTGATCGTGCTGGGGACCGGGGGCTCGAGCCTTGGCGGCCAGACTCTCGTCGCGCTGAAGGACCAGGGTTTCGGGCCCCAGAACGGGCGGCCGAAACTGTGGTTCATGGACAATGTCGATCCCTCGACGTTTACCGAGCTGGCGGCGCGCCTGCCGCTGGCCCGCAGCGGCCTGATCGTCATCTCCAAGTCAGGCACCACGGCCGAGACGCTGACCCAGTTCCTGACGCTGCTGCCGGAATTCGAGGCCAAGGTGGGCAAGGACAGGCTCGCCGAGCATGTCATCGCGATCACCGAGCCGAGCGACAATGCGCTGGGCCGCCTGGCCGCCCGCATCGGCTGCCCGATCCTCGATCACGATCCCAAGGTGGGCGGCCGCTTCTCGGTCCTGTCGCTGGTCGGACTGCTGCCCGCGATGATCGCCGGCCTTGATGTCGGCGCGGTGCGCGAGGGCGCGGCGAGCGTGCTCGATCCGGTCCTGCAGGCCGGCGATGCCCGCGATCTGCCGCCGGCCGTCGGCGCGGCGCTTTCGGTCGGGCTCGCCAAGGAGCGCGGCATCGGCACCACGGTGCTGATGCCCTATTGCGACCGGCTGGGCTATTTCGGCTTCTGGTATCGCCAGCTCTGGGCCGAGAGCCTGGGCAAGGGCGGCAACGGCACGACGCCGGTGCGCGCCATGGGCACCGTCGACCAGCACAGCCAGCTCCAGCTCTATCTCGGCGGCCCGGCGGACAAGATGTTCACGGTGCTGATCCTCGACACGGCGGGCAAGGGCGCGCCGATTGCGCCGGCGTCGCTCGGTGGCGACAAGGCGCTGGCCTATCTCGAGAACCGGTCCCTGGGCGACCTCCTGCTGGCCGAGGCCGACGCCACGGCGGCAACGCTCGCGAAGAACGGACGGCCGACGCGCATCATGCGCATTTCCACACTCGACGAAAGGGTGATGGGCGCGCTGATGATGCACTACATGCTGGAGACGATGTTCGCCGCCCACCTGCTGGGCGTCGATGCCTTCGACCAGCCGGCAGTGGAGGAGGGCAAGATCCTGACCCGCCAGTATCTCGCCGCCCGCGTATCTTCCACAGGCCGACAGTCCTAAAATGACGGCGCCATGAGCGCCATCCGCACCCTGCGTCGCCTGCCCTCGACGCTCGTCAACCGCATCGCCGCCGGCGAGGTGGTCGAGCGCCCGGCGAGCGCCGTGAAGGAGCTGGTCGAGAACGCGCTCGATGCCGGCGCGCGGCGCATCGCGGTCACCCTGAAGGAGGGAGGCCGCACGTTCATCTCCGTGGTCGACGACGGGATCGGCATGTCGCCCGACGAGCTGCGCCTCGCGGTCGAACGGCACTGCACCTCCAAGCTGCCCGACGACGACCTGACCGACATCCGCACGCTGGGCTTTCGCGGCGAGGCGCTGCCCTCGATCGCCTCGGTCAGCCGCTTCACCATCACCTCTCGCCCGGCCGGTGCCGATACGGCCTGGAGTCTCGAGATCGACGGCGGCGCCAAGGGCGAGCCGCGGCCCGCTGCGCATCCGCAGGGCACGCGGGTGGAAGTGCGCGAGCTGTTCTTCGCGACGCCGGCGCGGCTCAAGTTCCTGAAGGAGCCGCGCACCGAGTCGGGCCATGTCGCCGACGCGATGCGCCGGCTGGCCATGGCGCATCCCGAGGTCGCCTTCCGGCTGGAGAGCGAGGAGCGGGCGCTGATCGACCTTGCCGCCGCCAAGGGCTCGCTCCTGTCGGCTGACGCGGCGCGGCTGGAACGGCTGGCCGCGATCATGGGCCGCGAGTTCGCCGACAATGCCGTGGCGATCGATGCCAACCGCGAGGGCTTTCGTCTTACCGGGTTCGCCGGCCTGCCGACGCTGAACCGGCCGACCGGCCAGCACCAGTATCTCTTCGTCAATGGCCGTCCGGTGCGCGACAAGCTGCTGGCGGGCGCGGTGCGCGGCGCCTATCAGGATTTCCTGGCCCGCGACCGCCATCCCATGGTGGCGCTGTTCCTCGAAGCGCCACCCGAGATGGTCGACGTCAACGTCCACCCGGCCAAGACCGAGGTCCGCTTCCGCGACGCCGGCATTGTGCGCGGCATGATCGTCGGCGCGCTGCGCACCGCGCTGTCGGCGGCCGGTCATCGCGCCAGCACGACCGTGTCCGATGCCGCGCTCGGCGCCTTCCGTCCGCATACCGGGTTCGCGACGCCGCTGCCCATGGGCAGGGGCTACGGCAACGGCGGCGGCTACGCGTCCCTGCCGCGCGGACTTGCCGAGGCGGCGATGCAATTCATGGCGCCGCTCGACGGCCTGTCGGCGCGGGTCGAGGAGCAGCCAGCCAACATCGCGCCCGGCAACTATCCGCTCGGCGTGGCGCGCGCGCAGCTTCACGAGACCTACATCGTCGCCCAGACCGACCAGGGCGTCGTGATCGTCGACCAGCATGCCGCGCATGAGCGGCTGGTCCATGAGCGGCTGAAGACCCAGCTCGAGGCCGAGGGCGTGAAGCGGCAGGCGTTGCTGCTGCCGGAAGTCGTCGAGATCGGCGAGGATGGCGCGCGGCGCCTCACGCAACGCGCCGCCGAACTGGCCGACATGGGCCTGGTGCTGGAGCCGTTTGGCCTCGGCGCCGTGGTGGTGCGCGAGACGCCGGCCGTGCTGGGCGAGGTCGACATCCAGGGACTGGTGCGCGACCTGGCCGACGAGCTTTCCGAGATGGGCGATCATCTGTCGCTCAAGGAGAAGGTCGAGGAAGTCTGCGGCACGCTCGCCTGCCACACTTCGGTGCGGGCTGGCCGCCGGCTGACCGTCGAGGAAATGAACGCGCTGCTGCGCCAGATGGAGGCGACACCGCATTCCGGCCAGTGCAATCATGGCCGCCCGACCTATGTCGAACTCAAGCTGGCCGACATCGAGCGGCTGTTCGGAAGACGATGAAGAAGTTTCTCGCGCTGCTCCTGATCGCCGGCGTGGCTGCAACCGGGGCCTCGGCCCAGACCCGCGCGCCGGCGCCGCCCTCTGCCACGCCACCCTCCGGAACGCCGACGCCCGCACCGGCCTCGCCGCTCGACGGCACCTGGCGCGGCACCAGCGACGGCGGCTCGTGCAATGCGCCGCTCGACTACCTGCTCACCATCGAATCGGGCTTCGTCGACGGCTCGGCCTACGACACCACCGCGCGCGGCCCGGTGCCCAATCCCAACAAGTCTGCGCCGCCGCCGCCGGGCCCCGGACTGTGGCAGATCCACGGCGTGGCTAAGGTGGGCGCACCGTTCAATCTCCTGAGTCTTGCCTCGGTGAAGGGCCCCACTCACCAGCGCATGCAGCTCACCGCACGCGGCGACGCTTCCAGCCTGGTCGTCACCGAGACCAGCGGCTGCCGCCGCACGGCGCGGCTCAGCCGAAGCTGACGAGGCCCAGCCGCTCGCGTCGCAGCCAGCGGACGAGCAGCAGCAGCGCCACGACGGTGAGGCCGGTGGCCAGCCCGATCCACAGGCCGAAGCCGGCCAGTCCGCTCTGGAAGGCAAGCCCGACGCCCAGCAGAAGGCCGATGCCCCAGTAGCCGATGCCGGCATAGACCATCGGCACGCGCGTATCGTGCAGGCCGCGCAGCATGCCGGCCGCCACCGCCTGGCCGCCATCGGCCACCTGGAACAGGGCGGCGATCATCAGGAAGCCGACCGCCAGTTCGATGACGGGCGCGTTGGCCGGTGTGTCGAGATCGAGGAACACGCCGACCAGCAGGCGTGGCGCCAGCACCATCGCCAGCGCCGTCAGCGCCATGAAGCCCACGCCCATGACATACGCCGTCCAGCCGGCGCGACGGATGCCTTCCCGGTCGTGCGCGCCGAAGGCACGGCCGACGCGCACGGTCGCGGCCTGGGCGAGGCCGAGCGGCACCATGAAGGAGAGCGACGCGAGCTGCATGGCGATCGAGTGGGCGGCGAGCGCCGCCGCGCCGATCAGGCCCATCAGGAACGTCGCGCCGTTGAACACCGCTACCTCGAAGACCAGCGTTGCGCCGATCGGCAGGCCGAGATGCCACAGCTCGCGGAAGCGCGGCCAGTCGGCGCGCCAGAAGCGGCCGAACAGGTGATAGCGGCGGAACTTCCGGTCGGTGACGAGCACCGTCGCGAGAATCGCGAACATCAGGATGTCGGCGAAGGTCGTGGCGTAGCCGGCGCCCACCAGGCCGAGCTTGGGGAATCCGAAATGGCCGAAGATCAGCAGCCACGCCGCCGCGGCATTGGTGACGACGCCGGCCACGCCGGCGGCGAGCG
>CAIYWM010000062.1 GCA_903929895.1 uncultured Alphaproteobacteria bacterium | reverse complement strand
GCTGACGCCGCTCTCGCGCATGGTGCACTGCGCCTGGGGGGCGTCGCGCTTGATGTTCTTCAGCAGCGGCACGGTGACGTCGGCCGGAAACGTCATGTCGAACCTGCCGGCGACGAACGACAGCATGCGTGTCGAGCGGTCGGCGATGATCGAGAACTCGATGGCATCGAGATAGGGGCGCCCCGGCTTCCAGTAGTCCGGGTTCTTCACCAGCTTGATGCCCTCGTTCATCCTGAAGTCGGCCAGCTTGAACGGGCCGGTGCCGACCGGCTTGCGTCGCATGTCGGCCGCGGGCACGTGGCAGGGATAGATCGGCGTGTAGCCCGAGGCGAGGAGCGCCAGCAGCGAGGGTTGCGGCTGCTTCAGATGGAAGGTCACTTCCGAGGGGCCGTCGGCAGTCACCTTCTCGACATTGGTGTACCAGGCGCTTCGCGGGTTGCGGCGCAGCCTGTCCGGGGTGAGGATGAGATCGAAGGTGCAGGCCACGTCGGCCGCCGAGAACGGCTTGCCGTCGTGCCACTTCACGCCGTCGCGCGTCCTGAAGACAAGCTTGCGTCCACCGTCCTTCGTCTCCCAGCTCGTCGCGAGGTCGGGCACGATGGACTCGAGGCTGTTCTTCGGAACGTTCTGATCGAAAATGACGAGGTTGTTGTAGATCGCCATGAAGGGGACGGCGACCGAGACGGTCGATTCCTCATGGATGGAGGCGCTGGGCGGTGTGTCCATGTGCTGTATGCGCAGCGTGCCGCCGCTCTTCTGTGCCCATCCGGTGCCGGCCCACCCGATGAGTCCTGCCGCGATGCAGATCGAAACGAAACGCGTCTTGTCGACTTTCATTTTGGTTTCCTCCCGACGATCTGGTGCTGTTGGTGCTTTTGGTCTCCGTTGGATTGCAGTGCGGCTGAAAGCCTAGACCGCGTGCACGCGACGTGTCGACCCGCAGCAAGGGTCTGCTATCGTCCGCCGCCCGTTCTGAGAAACTCGAGGAGATCCAGGTGACAACAGCCCCCCAGCGTCTGCGCGCCCTGCTGGCCGAGCCCGGCCTCGTCGTCATGCCGGCCGTGTGGGATGGGCTGACGGCCAAGCTGACCTACGGCGAGGGCTTCAAGACGGCTTTCCTCTCCGGCTCATGCGTTGCCGCCAGTCGCCTGGGAGGTCCCGATCTCGATCTCGTCTCGTTCGGCGAGATGTTCGATTCCTTCAACATGGTGCGCGGCGCGGCGCCGGACCTGCTGGTCCTGGCCGATGGCGATCATGGTTACGGCAATGCGATGAACGTGCAGCGCACGGTCAGCGCCTATGGCCGCGCCGGCGCCGCCGCCGTGCTCATCGAGGACAAGATCACGCCGCGCGCGCTCACTGCCGCGGGCAAGCCCTGCCTGCCGCGAGAGGAAGCGCGCATGAAGATCCGCGCCGCCGTGCAGGCCGCCAAGGAGTCCGGAATCCTGGTGCTGGCGCGCACCGACTGCCGTCCGACGCAGGGCATCGACGAGGCCGTCGCGCGCATCGAGATGTATGTCGAGGAAGGCGCCGACATCCTGTTCCTCGACTCGCCGGCTGATGACGAGGAGATCAGGCGCGGTATCGCCGCCGCGAAGGGCCGGCCGTCCTTCGCCGTGCTGTCGCCGGGCGCGCCGCGCGCCACGCCCTCGCAGACGGAAGCCCTCAAGCTCGGCTTCAAGATCGGCACCTATCCGACCGGCATGCTCTCGCCGGCCGCCGCCGGCATGAAAGCCGGCCTAGCCGCGCTCAAGGCGGGCGAAGCGGAGAGCAAGAGCGCGCTGTCGCCGGCCGATCTGCGCGCGACCCTGGGCTATGCCGACTACGATGCCGCGGCCAAGCCGTTCATCGTGAAGAGCTGACGTCCACCGCCTCTACGAAAGTCGTCCATCCATGAAGCGCAAAGCCAGCAAGGCGTTCGTCCATCTCGGTGCATCCTCGATTCACGGCCTCGGCTGCTTTGCCGACATCGACATCAAGAAGGACGAATTGGTCCGCGTGTGGGACGGCAAGGACAGCCGCTTCATTCCGCTCGCCCGGGCGCACGCCTCGCCGCAGGTCCAGCTCATCAAGCGCTTCGGCATCCGCAGTGGCGGCGGCTATTGGGCGCCGCTGGATTTCCTGCGAATCTCGACCGGCTGGTACATGAACCACGATGCCGATCCCAACATCGGCTCCGACGATGGCGACGTGACCTATTATGCGTTGCGCGACATCAAGGCCGGCGAGGAACTCACCATGGACTACCGTCTCATGGACGAGCACCACGACAACCTCAGCCGCGACGAGGAGGTCCCGGCGACGTCCCGGGCAAAGGCGCGCCGCCGCCGCTGATCCTACGGACTTGCGCTGTTGCCAGGCGGCTGTTTCAGGATCCAGTCGTGGGCCGGACCGGCTTCATGGAAGACACGCATCGGTCGGGTCGCCGCGGCCAGCATGCCGAGCACGCGGGAGAACATGGCGACCTTGTCCTCCGCAACGGCGACGGCCAGCGGACCGACAGGTTGAACCTGGTGGGATGTGCGCATGCGCACGCCCATCGCCAGGATGTGCTCCGGCCCCATGCTGGTGTCGGCGTCCAGGCCGTTGAACAGTTTGCGATACGTGTGAAGGCCGGCCTGATCGATCACATCCAGATAGGACTCGAATTCGGCCCGCGTGACATCGCCCTCCGCCACGACGGTGAGGAGCTTCGCCTTGGAGTCGATGGTCCAGTGCAGCGGCATGGCAGGGAATTTGCCAGCGTCGCGAAAGCAGCGCCAGACCTGCGAAAGGAGGGGGTGACTGCGTCCGGATATCCGCTTCAAATACCTGATCTCGAACTGCAACGTTCTTCGTGCGAGGCGTTTTCTCTTTTGGGGTGCGTTCGTTCAAGCGTGAGAGGGTATCTATGCCGCTTCTTTGGATGCGCAGCGACGAGTTCGGAATTCTGACCGTCGTCGGCCAAGGCGACATTGGCCGGCAGGATATCGAAGACTATCTCAATGCCACCGTGCGGGAAGGGACCAAGGCCCACGCCAAGCTGGTCGATCTCACGGTCGGCAATCTCAGCCTGGATCGCGACGACCTGGAGTCGGTGGCCCGGACGGTGGTCGAATACGGCGTTGGCGGCGATGCCGGCCCCGTCGCCATGGTCGTGCTGGGCGCCCTGAACATCGACATGGCGGTGCTGCTGAAGCAGCGCGTGGGATCGCGGCCGTTCCGCGTGTTCACGGATCCGCTCGAGGCCCGCGGCTGGCTCATGACATTCCGCGATCTGCCGGCGAAGCCCGGGGTCGCGACACCGGCGGCTCAGGTGGCCAAGCCCGTCAGGTAGGCTTCGGCCCGGGGGGCGTCCTTCGGTGACCCGGTGAAGCCGACATATCCATCGGGCCGGATCAGGCGCAAGGCGGTCGTGTGCGACGGATCCCGCGCCGGCGCAGCGACGACCAGTTTCGGAAACTTCGCGGCGAGACCTGCCACGACATCGGCCG
>CAIYWM010000061.1 GCA_903929895.1 uncultured Alphaproteobacteria bacterium | reverse complement strand
TTCGGCACGGACAAGCCCGACCTGCGCAACCCGCTGCGGATCTTCGAGGTGGCCGAGGTCTTCGCCGGCTCCGACTTCAAGGTGTTCGCCGGCATCGTCGCCAAGGGCGGGGTGGTTCGCGCCATCCGGGCGCCCAAGGCCTCCAGCCAGCCGCGCAGCTTCTTCGACAAGCTGAACAGCTGGGCTCAGGGCGAGGGCAAGCCGGGCCTAGGATACATTACGCTGGAGAACGGCGCGGGGAAGGGGCCGATCGCCAAGTTCGTCGCCGACGAGCGGCTGGCGAAGCTGAAGGAGCTGACCGGCGCCGAGGACGGTGATTCGGTGTTTTTCGTGGCCGACGCGGCCGACACCGCTTGGAAGTTTGCCGGCCAGGCGCGGACCAAGATCGGCCAGGAGCTGGGCGTGATCGCCGAGGACGAGTTCGCCCTGTGCTGGGTCGTCGACTTCCCGATGTTCGAGTACGACGACAAGCTGAAGAAGATCGACTTCAGCCATAACCCGTTCTCGATGCCCCAGGGCGGCCTCGAGGCGCTGGAGACCCAGGATCCGCTCACCATCAAGGCGTGGCAGTACGACATCGTGTGCAACGGCATCGAGCTGTGCTCTGGCGCGATCCGGAATCACAAGCCGGAGATCATGTACAAGGCGTTCGGAATTGCCGGGTACAGCAACGAAGAGGTCGAGGCGCGCTTCGGCGGCATGCTGAATGCCTTCAAGTTCGGCGCACCGCCGCACGGTGGCGCCGCCCCGGGCGTCGACCGCATCGTCATGCTGCTCGCCGATGAGCCGAACATCCGCGAGATCATCACCTTCCCGATGAACCAGTCCGCGGTCGACCTGATGATGGATGCACCCGCCGAGGTCCCGGCGGAGAAGCTTCGCGAACTCCATATCGGGCTGCGGCTGCCGCTCAAGAAGGACTAGCTCAGGCAGGAAGAGTGCAAATTGACTGGACCGGTAAGGTCCAGTACGATCAATGGGTTATAGTCTTTTCATAAAGAAGATTATGAGCTCATTTCAGCTCTCTTCCTGGTGCCTGCTACCGCTTGTGGTGGGACTGGCTCTCCTGACGAGCGCCTGTGGCGTGCCCGTTGCTGTATCGGCCGCGAGCTACGCGGCCGATGGCGGCATGCTGGCAGCTTCCGACAAGACCTCGACGGACCACGTATACTCGGTGGTGACCAAGCAGGATTGCGCGATGTGGCGCATCTTCCGGGGCCGGCAGATCTGCTCGGCCCGCGCCGACGGCAAGGACCCCTACAACACGGACTATACCGAGCCCCAGCGCTCGGTTTCCGAGAGCGGAGTGGAATACTCCGCGCCGCTGCGCCCGGCACCCGACGCGCCGGCCGTGAGTTGGGATGCGGCGGCCTACAAGACCACTCGGCCGACGCCGTCCGCCGTGGAAGGGCCGATGACGGCGACCGTCGAACCGGCCCCCGCGTCGACGGCGGCGAGCAAGTCCAAAAAGGCAAAGACGGTTCAGCGTTCGGCTAAGAAGCCTTCACGAGGTCCGGCGGTGTCTGCCCCCTGAGCAGGAAGGCCTCGAGATTGTCGAGCGCCTTGAAGCCCATCGCATTGCGGGTCTCGACCGTGGCAGAGCCCATGTGCGGCAGCAGGAACGCGTTCCCCAGCCCGTAATAGCCCTGATGGATGCGCGGCTCGCCGTCGAAGACGTCGAGGCCGGCAGAGGCGAGGTGGCCGCTCTTGAGGGCGGCGATCAGGGCCTCGTCGTCCACAACCCCGCCGCGGGCGGTGTTCACCACGATGGCGCCCTTGGGCAGTTTGGCGATGCGCTCGGCATTCACCCACTTGGCGGTTGCGGGCGTCATCGGCGCGTTGATCGACAGGAAGTCGCAGTGGGGCAGCATGTCGTCGGGATTGGCGTGGAACACCGCGCCTTTTTCGAGATCCGGTGCGAGGCGGCTGCGGTTGGAGTAGTGAATTTGCATGCGGAAGGCACGGGCGCGGTCGGCGGTCGCCTGGCCGATGCGGCCCATGCCGAGAATGCCCAGCCTCTTGCCCGTGACATGGGTGCCCATCAGCTGCGTGGGCGTCCACCCGACCCAGTTGTGGGTCCGCAGCATGGTCGCGCCCTCGTGCGCCCGGCGGGCTGCGCCCAGCAGGCAAAGCATCGTGATGTCGGCGGTGGCGTCGGTCAGCACGTCGGGCGTGTTGCTCACGACGATGTTGCGCTTGGCTGCGGCCGCCACGTCGACATGCTCGTAGCCGACCGAGAACGTGGCGATCATGCGCACCGAGGCGGGCAGGGCGGCGATGGTCGCGGCATTCAGCGCATCGCCGGCGGCGCACATTATGGCGTCGAAAGCAGCCGAAGCCCTGGCCAACGCCGGACCGTCATAGAGCCGGTCGTCGGGATTGAGCTGGGCGTCGAAGTTCGCCGCCAGACGGGCCTCGACGTCGGGCGGGAAGTGACGGGTGGCGATGACCCTGGGCTTGCCCTTGCTCATTGAAGATTTCCTCCCTGTGCAGCCCTGACGCAGGCGATCATTCTGGTATTCCGCGCGCATGGATATTACGCTTGCCAGCCCGGCTACAAGGCCTGGTCCTTCAAGCCATCGTCAGTTGACCACGTATAGTATTCGCCGTTCTCGCCTCCAAACAGCGGTCGTTCTCACCACCGTCTGCGTTCTCCTGTTGCTGGGGCTGTGGATAAACCACGCCGACGCGCAACAGAAGGACCAGCCGCTGACGCCACATCGTGCGACGTACGACATGAAGCTGGCTGTGTCGCGCCCCAACAGCGGGATCGTCGAGGTCGGAGGCCGCATGGTGCTGGAGACCGTCGAGGCCTGCGAGGGATGGGAGGTCAAGCAGCGGATCAAGCTCACCTTCCTGCGCAACGATGGCGACGAGTTCACCACCGATTCGAGTTTCACCAGCTACGAGACCAAGGACGGCCTCTCCCTGCGGTTTAGTGTCCGCAACATCCAGGACGACGAAGTCGAAGAGGAACTGCGGGGCAATGCCGATCTAGAGGCGCCGGGCGCCAAGGGCAGGGCGAGCTTCACGCTCCCGGAGGCGCGCAGTTTCGAGCTTCCGGCCGGGACGCTGTTTCCAACGACCCATCTTACCCTGGTTCTTCGCCATGCCCGCGACGGCGACAAGTCGGCTTCCTATCTCGTGTTCGATGGCGCGCGGCTCGATGGGGCCTTCCAGGTGAACGCGGTGATCGGCCGGCCGCCGCGGCAGACCGGAGCGCCGGTGGTACGCGGCGACGTGGCGCTTCTACGCAACCAACCCGCATGGAGCGTGCGGTTCGCCTTCTTCGCCACTGGTGACCAGGGTGCCCATCCGGAGTACGAATTGGCCCTCGACTTGCTGGGCAACGGCATCGCCCGTTCAATGTTGTTGGACTACGGCGACTTCGCCGTGGATTCCCGTCTCGTTCAACTCCAAGCCCTGCCGAGGCCACGATGCTGATTCGCCGCCTGCTTGTGCCCGTTGCCGGCCTTCTCGTCCTCGCCGCCCAGGCGAAGGCGCAGGAAATGGTGCCTCATCGTGCCGTCTACGAAGTCGGCGCCATCGAGAACGGCAAGCCGAGCGGCGGTACGCCCGGCACCTACGCCTACGAGTTGAAAATCACTTGCGACGGCTACGTCATCCACCAGCGACTGCGCCTGGAGGCCGCGGGCCAGCGTTCCGCGGTTGTGAGCGAGCAGCAGACGCAGATGACCGAGAGCAAGGATGGCCGGAAACTGACATTCGAGCATCGGTCCGTCACCGGCGGCAAGCAGACCAGCCTCATGAGGGGCGAGGCGACCATGTCCGACGACGGCACGGGAGAGGCGCGTTTCAGCGACCCCCCGAACCAGACGGTGGCCCTGCCCGCCGGAACGCTGTTCCCCATCGCGATCGCGCGCGCGACCATCCGCGCCGCCAAGGCCGGCGAGAACGGCATCGATGCGCGATTCTTCTTTGGTGACAAGGTGAAGCCGCCGCAGCAGGTCAACGCCGTCATCGGCAAGGTGCCGAGACGGCTGGCGGACGTCAAGATTCCGGAGGGTGCCGAGGAACTGGTGGACGGCCGCAGCCGCATCTACTACCGGGCGGGGTTCTTCGATACCGAGGCGAAAGGCCAGGGCGAACCGGCTTTCGAGATGAGCAGCGTCACGCTGGATAATGGCATCGAACTCTACGGCACCCATGAGCAGGGCGAGGGCGGCATCGAATACCGCATCACACGCCTGGAGCCGATCCCCAAGCCCGAGTGCAAGTAGCCAGGCGGGACCCTAGAAGCGAACGCTGAAGCCGATCAGCGGCCCGTGCAGGAGCAGGTCGGTGCCCCTGGTCTCTAGGCCCGAACCGATCGTGTAGCTCGTCGAAAGCGCGCGATAGCCCAAGGTCGCGCCCAGGGCATAACCCTGATGCTGCCAAGAGTAGGTGTAGGCCGCGATGGCCTGCCAGGCGAAGACGCTGCCCAAGCCGAACCCGCCGACGTCACCACGAACGAAGGCGTTCTGACCCGGTGCAAATTGGTGACGCAGGCGCAGGCCCACGACCGGATCGATCCAGTCGAGAGTGCCGGAGCGGGCGGTGGCCAGCCCGAACGACCGCTCGAATCCCATGTTGTAGAGATCGGCGGTGAGCGTCGCGCCGACGTTGGCGGTGACGGAGTTGTTCCAGTATCGGAATCCCAGCAGGGCCTCCACGGACGTGAAGGAGCCCTCGCTGGGCACCCAACGTTTGAGTTCGTAGAGCCCGCCCACCTCGACGATGGTCATCGTATAGCTGGCCTGGGCGTTGGCGACGCCGGAGACGGTGAGCTGCGGCAGCGGATTGCGGTAGCGCGCCGCGGACTTGGAGAAGCCGAGACTAGACCAGACGAGATCGCCATAGACGCCGACCGGTCCCTTGCGGGCCTCCAGGTAGCCGTTGAAGGCCGCCACGGAACTGCTGTTGCTGATGACGTCGAAGAAGCCGGCATTGATATCGAAGGTCTGGCCCTTGGCCGTTACGTTTCCGCTTACGCTCGTCAGCCAGCCATAGGCGGTGGCATTGAACTGCCAGCCGTCGGGTTCCGCATTTTGAGCCTGCGCCCCGCCTGACGGGAGCAGACCGAAAAGCACTCCGGCAAGCGCCACGGCAGCACACCGCCGGAGGTGCGGCAGTGCGCGGTGCTCTGTTGCTGTGATCATTCGAGAACACCTTCTCCAGAAGGAAGCAACCCACCTGGGGCGGCCTCTGCCTCAGTCCCTGCCGCGTCGTGGATGTCGTCCCTGCGCCCGCCTCAGGTTGCGGCAGCCTTCGGGGTGTCCGTGGCCACTGCGTCGGCGGGCGTGCCGGAAGCCGCCTGGGTGGCCTGGCCCGGGTTGACGCTGGCGGTCGTCGTGTGGAGGACCACCGCAGCGCCTTCCTTGGCGAATTCGATCCCCAGGGTCGGCAGGGTATTGAACATGCGCTTGATGGCTTCGCGTTGAATGGCGGCCGGATTGCCCGGCTTGGCGGTGAACTTGAAGCGGACCAGCAGGGCGTTGTCGGTGATGTCGGCCACGCCCTGCATCTTGAAGGGGGCAAGGACCTCCGACTTGATCGCGGGCATCTCCATCATGTCGGTTCCGATCTTCTTCGCCGCCTTGCGCAGTTTTTCGATGTCGGTGTCGCGGGCGAAGCGGAGGTTGAACTTCACCGTGATCCAGTCGCGGCTGAAATTCGTGATCTGGCCGAGTTGGCCGAACGGGATGGTGTGGACCTGACCGTTCTGGTGGCGCAGCTTCAGCGAGCGCAGGGTGAAGCCTTCGACCGTGCCCTTGGCCTTGCCGCAGTCGATGTACTCGCCGACCCGGAAGGCATCGTCGGTCAGGTAGAAGATGCCCGAGACGATGTCCTTCACCAGCGTCTGGCTGCCGAACGAGATGGCGATGCCGAACACCGACGCGCCGGCGATCAGCGGCGTGATGTTCACGCCGAAATCGTCGAGCGCGATCATGACCGCCACCAGGGCGATGAGGACGGCCGCGCTCCGGCGCAGCAGCGGCATCATGGTGCTGATGCGCGAGGCAGGCGAGGCGGCCGCGTCGCCGTCGGCGATGGCCTGGGCCGCGCTTTTGTTCTTCAGACCCATGTAGGGGTCGGTCATGAACTTGAGCAGTTCCCACAGCACGAAGGCAAAGAACAGGGTGATGCCCGCGGTGCGCGAGGAGGTCGTTATCTGTGCCCACTCGTCTTCACTCACGACGGCGAATACTTCGACGACCCAGGTCTGGGCGATCATCACCGTGGCGGCGATGATGACGGCGACGCGAACGCAGCGTGCCACGATGTCTGGCAGGGTGGTCGTCGTTCTGCCCGCCTTGTGGCTCGCGATGAGCGAATCGAGCCGCCGCACGACAGCCTGCATGAGGGTCTCGAAGATCAGGATACCGACGACGATGGTGAGCGTCAGCAGCATCGCGCTGGCGACGTGCGCCCGTTCCGCGATGGCCCCATAGATCTGCGTGGCGCCGAGGGCCAGGAAGAAGGCCGTAGCGAGGGGCACCCACTTGCGCCCGATGGCGCCGATCACAGGTGCAAGCGCGCCGAGGCCGACGAACCATTGCCGCGCGGCCTCGCGCGATCGCAGGACCAGCCAGAGGAAGGCGCAAAGATAAGCCGCGGCCCCGACGACCTGATAGGCAATCATTGCTTCGTGAGGCGTGCCGATCGCAACCAGGACCTGACCAAGAATGCGGCCGAGGATGATCAGCAGCATGACTGCCGCGATACGCAGGTACATCCCACGGGCGTCCTGGTCGAGGACGTCGCAGAGACGCGCCGCCTTCAGGTTCGGCTGCAGGATGATTCGAAAAACCAGCATGTAGAGGCGCCATGAGAAGATTCCCATCAGCACCGCCCCCGCGAGCTTGTCCTGGCCGGTCGGACCGGTAAACCAGGCACCGACGGCGCCATGACAGATCACCCAGACGGCGAGGACGCCGAGCGCGTCGATCAGGGCAAGGGCGGAAACATGCGCCAGCGAACGAAGCCCCGATTCGGGGCCGGCCTCGCTCGACAGCCTGGTCCGGAGCCCTTGCGTCAGCAGTCGAAGGATGGATTCCGCCGCGAGCGCGGCGACCGCGACAGCTCCCAGCAGGAGCAGGAACGCAGAGGCTCCGCG
>CAIYWM010000060.1 GCA_903929895.1 uncultured Alphaproteobacteria bacterium | reverse complement strand
GGTGACGGTGATCGAGTCGGCCTTGCCGACCACGTGGTAGTTGGTGACGATCACGCCCTTGGCGTCGATGATGAAGCCCGTGCCGACGGCCTGGGCCTTGTCCTTCGACTGCGGGCGGCCCTTGCCGTCCGGACGACCCGGCTGGTTCGGCTGCATGGGCTGGCCGAAGCGCTCGGCGAAGCGCTTCATGAACTCTTCCATCTGCTTCTGCTGCGAGTCCGACATGCGGGTCTCGTCAGCGTCGTCCGCGCCGGCCTTCATGGTCACGGCGACATTGACGACCGCAGGGGTTACCTTAGCAGCCAGGTCCGAAAAGTCCTGAACGGGCATGGTCTGGCCGGCGATGGCCGCGGGGGCGGTGAACATCGGGGCGATCAGCGCAGGCGCCGTCAGGGCGGTGGTGAGCGCCAGGGCGGTCAGGATACGGGACTTGGTCTTGGTCATGATCTACAGCCTCCTCCTTGGGGGGTGAGCGGAATATGGGGGAGGACCCGTAGCGCCCTGATGGCCGCAGGATTGAATGTTTGTATAGTTGGGGAACATTGCGCCGGAGGCCGGCGCCGGATAGACGGGCGCCGTGAAAATCCTCCTCGTCGAAGACGACAAGCAAACCGCCGACTACATCGCCAAGGGCCTGCGCGAGCACGGCCATGTGGTCGACCATGCCGACAACGGGCGCGACGGCCTGTACCTCGCCACCGGCGAGAAATACGACGTGCTGATCGTCGACCGCATGCTGCCGCAGATGGACGGGCTGTCGCTCGTCAAGGCGGCCCGCGCCACGGGCATGAAGGCGCCGGTCCTGTTCCTCACCACCATGGGCGGCGTCGATGACCGTGTCGCGGGGCTGGAGGCCGGCGGCGACGACTACCTCACCAAGCCCTTCGCCTTCGCCGAACTGAGGGCCCGCATCGGCGCCCTCTCCCGCCGCCCGCCGATCGTCGCCGCGACCTCCCTCGGGGTGGGCGATCTAGAAATGGATCTGCTGGCGCGCACCGTGACCCGCGGGGGCAAGCGCATCGAGCTGCTCGCCCAGGAATTCAAGGTCCTCGAGTACCTGCTGCGCCATGCCGGCGAGGTGGTGACGCGCACCATGCTGCTCGAGAAGGTCTGGGACTTCCATTTCGATCCCAAGACCAACATCGTCGAGACCCATATCAGCCGCCTGCGCTCCAAGATCGACAAGGGCTTCGACAAGCCGCTGCTCCATACGATCAGGGGGGCAGGCTATGTCATCCGCGCGCCTGATTAGGATCCTGCGCTCGGCGAGCTTCCGCCTGCCCCTGCTCTACGCCGTACTGTTCATCCTGTCGGCCGGCGTGCTGTTCGCCAGCGTCTACTGGACGGCAACCGCGGCGATGCAGAACGACATGGCGGCCGTGCTGCGCTCCGAGGCCTATCAGCTCGCCGAAGTTCACCGCCGCAGCGGCCTTGCGGGCCTCGCCGAGCAGATCACGCGGCGCATCAACTTCCGTACCAAGGGGCCGATCTTCTACCTGCTGCAGGCGCCCAGCCGACGGGTCGTCGTCGGTAACCTGCCGGGCATGCCGCCGGTCAACGGCGCCATCGACTTCGAACCCGACCAGCCGCAGCCGGAGATCGATCCCGACCGTCCCGGCGAGCGCCCCAAGCTGACAGGCTTCGGTCTCACCCTGCCCGACGGCTCGTTCCTGCTGGTGGCCCAGGATGCCAACCGCCTGGTCGACATGCAGCGCGCCATCATCCGCGCCTTCGTCTGGTCGGGCGGCCTCACCCTCGTCCTTGCCATCGCCGGCGGCGCGCTGCTCGGCAGCAATTTCCTGCGCCGCATCGACACGATCACGCGCACCAGCCGCGCCATCATGGAAGGCGATCTCTCGGCCCGCATTCCCGTGCGCGGGACGCACGACGAGATCGACCAGCTGGTGGCCAGCCTCAACGCCATGCTGGCCCGCATCCAGCAGCTCATGGACGGGCTGCGCCAGGTGTCGAGCGACATCGCCCACGACCTGCGCACGCCGCTCGGCCGCCTGCGCCATCGGCTGGAAGATGCCCGCGAGCGCGCGACCACGACTGCCGACTACAGTGCCGCGACCGACGCCGCCATCGAGGAAGCGGACGGCCTTCTGGAGACCTTCTCGGCCCTGCTGCGAATCGCCCAGGTCGAGGCCGGCGCGCAGAAGAGCGCCTTTGCTCCCTTCGACGTCTCCGCCCTGCTGAAGAGCCTGGGCGAGACCTACCAGCCCGTCGCCGAGGATTCGGACCGCACCCTCGAGGTCGAGGTCGAGCCCGGCGCCACGCTGACCGGCGACCGCCAGCTGATGGCCCAGCTCGTGTCCAACCTCCTGGAGAACGCCCTGCGCCATACGCCCGAAGGCACGAAGCTGCGCCTCGGCCTGCACCGGCAGGGCGACGGGTTCGAGATCGAGGTGGCCGACAACGGGCCGGGTATCCCGGCCTCAGAGCACGACAAGGTCTTCGACCGCTTCTACCGGCTCGACCGCAGCCGCTCGACGTCAGGCAGCGGCCTTGGCCTGGCCATGGTCAAGGCGATCGCCGGCCTGCATGGACTGACGATCCGCCTGGAAGATGCCAAGCCCGGGCTTCGTGTCGTCCTTCAGACCGCCAGGTAGCGCTTCTTCACGTCGTCGTTGGCGCGCAGCTCGTCGATCGAGCCGCGATAGACGATGTGGCCCTTGTCGATCACCGCGACATGGCTCGCGATATCGAGGCAGAAATGCATGTTCTGCTCGGCCACGATCAGGGTCGTGCCCATGTCGCGCAGCCGCTGGATCAGTTCGCCGATCTTCTCGACGATGATCGGCGCCAGGCCTTCGCTGGGCTCGTCGAGCAACACGACGTCCGGATTTCCCATGAGCGTGCGCGCGATGGTGAGCATCCGCTGCTCACCGCCCGACAGCCTCCCGCCCATGCGGCCGCGCATCGAGGCGAGGATCGGGAAGACGTCGTAGATCTTCTCCAGGGTCCAGTCGATCCGGCCGCCGACGCCGGGCTTGATCGCGATCTTCAGATTGTCCTCGACCGAGTGCTCGGGGAATATCTGCCTGTCCTCGGGAACGAAGCCCACGCCCTCGCGGGCGATGCGATCGGGCGTGAACTTCTGCACCGGCGTGCCGCGCACGGAGACCCGGCCGCGCTTGGCCGGCGCAATGCCGATGATGGCCTTCATGGTCGTGCTCTTGCCCGCGCCGTTGCGGCCGAGCAGCGCCAGCGACTGGCCCTTCTCCACCCCGAACGAGACGCCGAACAGGATCTGGCTGGCGCCGTAGAAGACGTCGATTTCGTCGACGCGCAGGATCTCCGCGGCGCTCATGCCGCCGCTCCCTGTCCTGACGTCCCGTGAGCAGACTTGCCGAGATAGGCCTCGATCACCTTGGGGTTGGTTCGCACCTCGTCGGGTGTGCCTTCTGCCAAGACCGACCCATAGGACAGGACACGCACCGTCTGGGCGACCTTGAAGACGATGTCCATGTCGTGCTCGATGAAGATCAGCGTCATGCGCCGCGCCCGCCACAGGCGCTGCACCGTCTCGATCATGCGCCAGCGCTCCTCCGGTCCCATGCCGGCGGTCGGCTCGTCGAGCAGCAGCACCTTGGGATCGAGCGCCAGGGCCAGGCCGATGTCGAGCAGCTTCTGGTCGCCGTGGCTCAGGTTGCGGCTCAGGATGCCCGCGACCCGCGTGAGCCCCAGCAGTTCCATGATCTCATCGCCCTGCCGCGTCGTCGTGGCGAGCGGGAACGGCGAGCGCAGCACGGTCTCGCGCCGCTGATGGGCCTGTGCCGCGGCCGCAAGGGCCTCGGACACGGTGAGCGTCGGGAACAGGCTCGCCACCTGGAAGGCGCGGCCGATTCCCAGCCGGACGATCCGGCGCTGCGAGAGGCCGGCAATGTTCTCCCCCGCCAGCAATATGCGCCCAGTGTCCGGTGGAAACCGGCCGGTGATCAGGTTGAACAGCGTCGTCTTGCCCGCGCCGTTGGGGCCGATGATCGCGCTGAGCGAGCCGTCGGGGAAGTCCAGC